>SCPW01000335.1 GCA_004298605.1 Gallionella sp. | reverse complement strand
GTAGTGCGCCATGTCCACAAACAGGTACGCGCCGACGCTGTCGGCAATCGCCCGGAAACGCTTCCAGTCGATCACCAGCGAATAGGCCGACGCGCCCGCCACGATCATCTTGGGTTTGTGCGCCAGCGCCAGTTGTTGCACCTGGTCGTAGTCGATTTCCTCTCTTTCGTTCAGGCCGTACTGGATCGCGTTATACAGCTTGCCGCTGGCATTCACCGATGCGCCGTGCGTCAGATGCCCGCCATGCGCCAGCGAAAGGCCGAGAATGGTATCGCCGGGCTTCAGCACCGACATGTACACCGCCTGGTTGGCCTGCGAGCCGGAGTTCGGCTGCACGTTGGCGTATTCCGCGCCGAACAGCGCCTTCACGCGGTCGATCGCCAGTTGCTCGGCCACATCCACATATTCGCAGCCGCCGTAATAACGCTTGCCCGGATAGCCTTCCGCATATTTGTTGGTCAACTGGCTGCCCTGCGCCTCCATCACTGCCGGGCTGGTGTAATTTTCCGAGGCGATCAGCTCGATGTGATCTTCCTGGCGGCGCGTCTCTTTCTGGATCGCATCCCAGAGCTCGGGATCGGTTTTGGCGATGGTGTTTTTGCTGGAGAACATGGCGATAATTCCTAAGATATTGAAAGCGGGAAAGACGCGGATTTTACCATGTTGCGCGGATCCGCTACAGGGGCAAGACCAGCGGGTTGCCACAAGGTAACGTTATCCAAGCATTTTTCGGAAATTTACGAATGGCCGCACTTGGGATAATCTCCGAAGATCAGCCGGAATCGTAGTGCATGGCAAGAGAAATGATTGCCATGTTTTTTGTAACTATCAATAATGGCGGACTAAATCTTTCAGCATCCCGGATTTCTGGGGGCTCCCTAAAGGCAAATAATGAGCAATTCTGAACACAAGCAAACCGGCGCGGCCAAGACTTCGCGCAATCCGATCAAGATCGTGCCGTTGCAGCAACGGCTGCGCAAGCCGGAATGGATACGCGTCAAATCCGGCAGCGGGGCGGAATACCATGAAGTGAAGCGCGTGCTGCGCGAGCACCGGTTGCACACGGTATGCGAGGAAGCCGCCTGCCCCAACATCGGCGAGTGTTTCAGCAAGGGCACGGCGACCTTCATGATTCTCGGCGATGTGTGTACGCGCCGCTGCCCGTTCTGCAATGTGGCGCACGGCAAGCCCCAGCCGCCCGACGCGAATGAACCGGAAAGCCTTGCACGTTCCATTGGTTTGCTCAAACTCAAATACGCGGTTATTACCAGCGTGGACCGCGATGATCTGCGCGACGGCGGCGCGCAGCACTTTGCCGATTGCCTGGCTGCCATTCGCGCCAGCTCGCCCGCAACGCGTCTGGAAATTTTGGTGCCGGATTTCCGTGGCAGGCTGGAAGCCGCGCTGGACGCGCTTTCCGGCAGCCTGCCGGATGTGCTGAACCACAACCTGGAAACCGTGCCGCGCCTTTATAGCCTGGCGAGGCCGGGCGCAAATTATGCGCACTCGTTGCGCCTGCTCAAGGATTTCAAGGCGCGCTTTCCGCATATACCGACCAAGTCGGGCGTGATGTTGGGTCTGGGCGAAACGGACGAGGAGGTGCTGGAAGTGATGCGCGACCTGCGTGCGCATGAGGTGAACATGCTCACCATCGGCCAGTACCTGCAACCTTCCGAAGGGCATCTGCCGGTATTGCGCTACGCGCCGCCGGAGGTGTTTGCCATGTTCGGGCGGGCCGCAAAAGAAATGGGCTTCAGCCACGCGGCTTGCGGCCCGATGGTGCGCAGCAGCTATTTTGCGGATGAGCAGGCGCACCGGGCGGGTGTGGTTTGATTGCAGGGGCGCGATGAATCGCGCCCCTGCCGATCCCGGAATCACCCGCCGATATAAGACATTTCTATTTTTTCTCTGGGGATTTCTGTCGCGGCATGGCGTATTTGCGAGTAGCGGTCACCACGTTGCCCCCAGTGACCCGCGATCAGATTGGTCAATATCCGGTCGTTCGAGCCCATGCGCAGCGGGGCGCGCAAGTCTGCGCCGCTGCTTCCGAACAAACAGGTATAAAGCTTGCCGTCGGTGGAAAGCCGGGCCCGGGTGCATTCGTGGCAGAACGCCTGGGTGACGGATGCAATCACGCCGATTTCGCCGCCGCCATCCGCGTAGCACCAGCGCTCCGCCACTTCGCCCATGTAGTTGGGGTCAACCTGACGGAGAGGGTAGCGGCTGGCGACCTGTTCCAGTATTTCGCGTGCCGCGACCACATCGTCCATGCGCCAGCCGTTGGTACACCCCACGTCCATATATTCGATAAAGCGCAGCACGATGCCGCTGTTGCGGAAATGCCCCGCCATCGGGATGATTTCGTGGTCGTTCACGCCGCGCTTGACCACCATGTTGACCTTGACGGGGGCAAGCCCGGCATGTTGCGCGGCGGCAATGCCGTCCAGAACAGTTTTGACGGGCACGTTCGAATCGCTCATGCGCCGGAAGGTTTCTTCGCTCAGCCCATCCAGGCTGGCAGTGATGCGGGATAAGCCCGCGTCCTTCAGCGACAGTGCTTTTTTGGACAGCAGCACCGCGTTGGTGGTCAGTGCGACTTCGACGGGTTGACCCGCTTTGGTTTGCAGCCTGGCGAGCGATTCGACCAGCCGTTCGATGCCCCGGCGCAACAGCGGTTCGCCGCCGGTCAGGCGGATTTTCTGTACGCCCAACCGGATAAACAGCTTGGCCAGCCGTTCGATTTCTTCAAAGCTGAGCAACTCGGCGCGCGGCAGGAAGCTGTGATTTTCGTCGAAGGCCTCGCGCGGCATGCAATAGGTGCAGCGCAGGTTGCAGCGGTCGGTGACCGAAATGCGCAAATCGCGCATGGGCCGCTGCAGGGTGTCGGCGACAAATTGCCCGTGGTCGCGCGGCACGTCCAGTTCGTTGTAGGCCTGCGCGGGTTTTGCCGTTACCGGTATGAGGGGAATGATTTTGAATGTTTCAGCCATGATGCATGTTAATGCGCGAGAAGCGATCTGTCATCTGCAAACGTTGCACAGCCTTTTAAGCGGGGAGCGGCACCGCTTGGGCCAATATGTGCGTGGCGATATTTTCGATGTCATCGTGCCTGAAGACAAAAGGCGCATCGGGCGGAGGGGCGCCATCGACGACGATAGTCCGGATATGCGCGTCGCGTTTGTATAGCGGCTCGCCCGTGCTGGCGGCGCGCATGACCTCGAGCCCGGGCAAGGGGGCGCTGTCGAATCCGACCGCGAGGATCAGGTCGCATTCGGCAAGATGCCTGGCCAGCAGGATGGGATCGGGCTCCGGGCGCGCGGGCGTTTCGCACAGCAACCCCCAGCGGTCGCGGTTGGCGATCAGGGTTTGCCGGCATCCGATCTGGCGCAGGTTGTAGGTGTCCGAACCTTCCTTGTCCATATCGAACGGCTTGTGTGCGTGCTTGATTACCGCAGTCACGATTTGCCGGAAGCTCAGTTCCTCGATCAGTCTGGATACCAGCACGCTGCGCCCGCTGCCATAGCCACAAATGCGGAATATTTTCATGGAGCCTTTAATCTGCCCGCAGGCAATCAGGCATTGCCACGGGTCTTGCGCTTAAATTCGCCCACGGGCCATTCACGTTTATCTGCCCGATGGCCACATCGCCGGCGCGTATGCCTTCCCTGAAGCCTTTTACCGCGCCGCCCAAATCGCCGCCCATGCCGCGCAGTTTTCTGGTGCCAAAAACCGGGGCGACAACCCGCAATACGATCAGCCAATGCCAAATGCTTATGGAACCCATCACACTCTCCCGGGAATTGATGTTTTGATTGTAACCCATCACTTGCGCAAACCGCGTCTTGCACGCATCATGCGTCTGTTGGACATCTTGGTCAAACCGGGAAGGCTGCCTGAAAATGGCAAATGTTGCATCAAATCGTCACCAGATAAAATCGGCCCGGTTGCCGCACCGGACAACAATTTACGCCATAACTGAAACTTCCTGCACGCGCGGCAATCCGGTCGGGCAACAGCGGCTGGCATTATGAAAATCGGCAAGATACCCACATGCTCTCGTTAAAGCTTCAAGAAAAAATCAACGGCTTGCTGGTGTTTTATTTTCTGGTCGCCCTGGTCGCCATCAGCTCGACGCTGTATGTGTCCTGGCGGCTGGAAGGCGGCGCCGCGGCAATCAACGATGCCGGCAGCGAACGCATGCGCTCGTACCACATCGCTTTCCTGCTTGCCCAGCAGGTGCAGCAGCCCTCCGTCGAGTTGCGGAACGATATCGAAGCGAAGGTTGCACAGTTCGAGCGGGTTCTGGCCGAACTCGACCGCGGCGACCCGGGGCGCCCGCTTTCGCTGCCCAAGGACGACGATGTATATATCCAGATGAGCAGGTTGCAGCAAGCCTGGCGGGTCGACATCAAACCCCGCATCAAACGCATACTCGACGCGCCGCAACGGGCGGAACAGGAGAAAATGCTGGCGGAATACCGGCCTGCCGTGGAAAATTTCGTCGACAACGTGAACGACCTGGTGGTGATGGTGGAAAACAGCAATGCCCGCGCCACCATGCTGCTGCGCACCTTGCAGATCGTGCTGGTGAGCCTGGCGCTGATCGGCACAGTGTTGCTGATGAGCCTGTTTCTGCTGATGGTGGTGCGCCCTGTCACACGCCTGCAGGAGGGCATCCGGCGCATGGGCAAGGCGGATTTCGGCGTGCGCCTGCCGGTCACCAGCCGGGATGAATTTGGCGAGCTGGCCGAAGGGTTCAACCAGATGGCCGACCAGTTGCAGGACATCTATGCGACGCTGGAGCAGCGGATAGAGGAAAAAACGCGCAGCGTCGAAATCAAGAACCGCGAGCTCGCGGTGCTCTACGATGTGGCCGCCTTCCTCAATTCCTCGACCGCGACGGAACCGCTGTGCGATATCGTGCTGGACAAGCTGTCCACGCTGATCGGCGCATATGACGGCGTGGTGCGCCTGGCCGACACCACGGGTGAGCAATTGCAGATTATCGCCGCGCGCGGCGTCTCGGAATCATTCATAACCGAGGAAACCTGCATCGCGGTCGGCTCATGCCTGTGTGGCGAGGTGGCGCGCAACGGCATTGCGATCAGTTCCGATTTTTCCACGCCATCGGCACTGCCGCTGCGCTATGCGTGCAAACGGGACGGGTTCCGGGCGGTAGTGGCGGTCCCGATACGCTCCAAGCAGCGGGTGATGGGTATGCTCAACCTGTTCTTCAAGGAACCGCGCATTTTGCCGCTATCGGAAATACAGTTGCTGGAGTCGGTGGGGCAACATCTCGGCACCGCCATCGAAAACCAGCGGCTCGTCGCGCGCGAAAAGGAAATGGCGGTATCTGAGGAGCGCAACCTGCTGGCGCAGGAACTGCACGACAGCATCGCACAGTCGCTCGCCTACCTCAATATCCAGGTGCAACTGCTGCACGATGACTTGAAGCAGGGGCGCACCGCCGAGGCATTTCAAGGGCTGGAGCAGATCCGCGAAGGCGTGCAGGAAAGCTATGACGATGTGCGCGAATTGCTGGTGCATTTCCGCATACGCATCGGCAATGCCGACCTGAAAACCGCCTTGTGCAGCGCACTGGAAAAATTCGAGGGGCAGACCGGCATATCCGCCATTTTTTCCTATAGCGGCGCGGTGCCGGAACTGCCGCCGGAACACGTGCTTCAGGTCATGCACATTGTGCAGGAATCGCTCTCCAACGTGCGCAAGCACGCCAGGGCGAGCCGCGTTGACGTGGAACTCGCCTGTAACGGAGAATGCGCGCTCGTTATCCGCGACAACGGCACCGGCTTCGACTATGCGCGCGATGCCGGCGAGACCCATGTGGGGTTGAGCATCATGCGCGAGCGGGCGCACCGCATCGGCGCCGAACTGATGCTGGAATCGGCGCACGGGCAGGGCACGCGGGTGCGCCTTGTCCTGCCGTACAGGAGTGACCCCAGGGCATGAAACCAATACGCATTTTGATCGTCGATGACCACACGCTGTTCCGTAGCGGCATCAAGCTGGTCTTGCAGCGCCATGAGGGGTTCGAGGTAGTGGGTGAGGCCGGCGATGGGCTGGAGGGCGTCAAACGCGCGAAACAGCTCAAGCCCGATGTGGTGCTGCTCGACCTGCATATGCCCGGCACCAGCGGGCTGGAAGCGTTGGGTATGCTGGCGGAAGATGTTCCGGAAGCGCATGTCGTCATGCTCACCGTTTCGGAAGATGCCGAAGACTTGCTGGAAACGCTGCGTGCCGGAGCGCGCGGTTACCTGCTGAAAAATATCGACACCGAATTCCTGCTGGTATCCATACAGCGCGCGGCGCGCGGCGAATCCGTGATGTCGCCGCAAATAGCGCACAAGCTGGCCGATTCCCTGCGCGCCCCGGCCAGGGTTGAAGTGGTTGTGGCGGATGTCAGCCCGGGCAGGCTCTCGCCGCGCGAGCGTGAGATCATCATCATGATCGCCCACGGCGCCAGCAACAAGGAAATCGCCCGTGTGCTCAACCTGGCGGAATCCACCATCAAAATCCATGTGCAGGGCATACTCCGCAAGCTCAACCTCGCCAAGCGCGTGCAGGCTGCCGTGTATGCGGTGGAGCATGGGCTCGTCGCGGATAAGTAATTCCAATTCTATTTCTGAAAATGGAATAGCCCGGTAGGGGCGCGATTTATCGCGCCCTGATCTATCCATGCACCGGAAGAAGGGCGCGATGGCTGTGCCCCCACCCAAAAATCATATCTCCAAAATCTCCGACTATCCGAAAGTACTAGTCCTTTTTCTTCATTCGGGCTGTACTTCGGAGGAATGTGCGCATTCTCCATACAAGCCTACTCTGAGAGTGGGAATTAACTTTAAATGGGGGAGATAGTCATGCCGTCGCAAAAATATAAAGCCTGGTCGGTGGTTATCATGAGCACAGTGGCGTTCACGGTGTGCTTCATGATCTGGATGATGTTCGCGGTGATCGGCATCCCGATCAAGAAGATGCTTGAGCTCAACGAGACCCAGTTCGGCCTGCTGATAGCCATGCCGGTGCTCACCGGGTCGCTGATCCGGCTGCCGCTGGGTATGTGGACCGATAGATTCGGCGGGCGCATCGTATTTTTTATCCTGATGCTCTCCACCGTGATCCCGATTTATTTCATTTCCTGGTGTACCCAGTACTGGCACTTCTTGGTTACCAGCCTGTTTGTGGGCGTTGCGGGCGGCTCGTTTACGGTAGGTATCGCCTACTGCGCGCGCTGGTTCCCGAAGAACCAGCAAGGATTGTCCATGGGCATCTTCGGCGCGGGCAACACCGGCGCGGCGGTGACCAAGCTGGTGGCGCCTATCATCGTGGTGGGTTACGGTTGGACCATGGTTCCGCAGGTTTATTCGGTGCTGATGCTGGTCACCGCGATCACATTCTGGTTCTTTACTTATACTGACACCAGCCATGTGGTGGGCAAGAGTGTGACGATCCGCGAGCAGCTCGCGACGCTCAAAGACCCCGTGGTGTGGAAGTACAGCCAGTATTATTCCATCGTGTTCGGCGGCTATGTGGCCATGGCGCTGTGGATGACCAAGTACTACGTCGGCGAATACGGCTTCGACCTCAAAACGGCAGCGTTTCTGGCTGCCGCATTCAGCATACCGGGGGGCGTGTTGCGCGCCGTGGGCGGCTATTTTTCGGACAAATTTGGGGCGCATACCATCACTTGGTGGGTGATGCTGGTGTCCATGGTCTGCCTGTTTATCCTGTCTTTCCCGCACGCCGCATTCACCATCACGACCGTGAACGGCCCTGTCACTTTTAATGTCGGGCTGGACGTGACCGTATTCACCATCGTCATGTTTGCCATGGGTATCGCTTTTGCGATAGGCAAGGCTTCGGTTTTCAAATATATCTCCGACGATTACCCGAAAAACATCGGGGTGATTTCCGGTGTGGTGGGCTTGGCTGGCGGCATGGGCGGGTTCCTGCTGCCGATCATGTTCGGCGCATTGGTGGATCTGACGGGTATCCGCTCCAGTTGTTTCATGCTGATGTTCGGCATCGTATGGGTTTCCCTGATGTGGATGTACTGGACCGAAGTGCGCAAGCGCGACAGGGCCAGTGGCCCGAGAGAAAAATTAGCGGATGCGCTCGAATAAACGGGCATCGGGTCAATTTAACGGTTCTTAAAGATGTGTTTCGGGTTGGATGTAAGGCTTTAGATGTAAAACTTTAGATGTAAAACTATAAATAAAAGGAAACTTTATCATGGCAAGATTACCAAGATGGGAGCCGGAAGATCCGCAGTTCTGGAAAGAAACCGGTAGCACGATCGCGTGGCGTACATGTGCCTTAACGACGTTCTCGCTGATATTTTCATTCGCTACATGGTTTGTCATGAGCGCGGTGGTGGTGAGAATGCCCGCCATCGGTTTCAAGTTCACCACGATGGAGTATTTCTGGCTCGCGGCGATACCGGGGTTTGCATCCGGCATCTTGCGACTGATCCATTCCAACTTTATCCCGGTGCTCGGAACCAGGCCGGTCGTGAGTATCTCGACCATCATTAAAGTACTGCCGATGGTCTGGCTGGGTTTCGCAATTCAGGACACGAACACGAGCTGGGCGACATTCATGGTCATCGGTTTCCTAACCGGCATGGGTGGCGGGGACTTTTCCTCATTCATGCCTTCCACGAGCATCTTTTTCCCCAAGAGGCTGCAGGGGCTCGCAATGGGTATCCAGGCCGGTTTGGGTAACTTCGGTGTGAGCATCGTCCAGTTTGTCGTGCCGTGGATCATCGGTTTCGCGGCGCTCGGCGCCATGGTCGGCGGGCCGCAGGTCTTTACCAAGGGCGACCCGGTTAAAGGTGCGATAACGATTGTCAGAGAGAACCCTCAGGATAAGACCAGCCCGGTCAAGGATATAGTGGTCAACAAGGATAATAAGCCTGAACTGGCCGCCCTGTCCGCCGCGATCATCGTCACAAGAGGGGAAAACGGCGCACTCAAGGACGTGACTCTCCAGGAGACCGATACGATCAAGGCCATCAAGCAGGAAGTCAAAAAAGACGATAAAGGCGCTATCACGGAAGTCGTGCCGACCAAGGGCGTAAAGGTGGAAGTGACAAGAAACCCTGCGGGCGCCATTACCGACGTAACGGTCAAAAATGTGATCAAAAAAGGTATGTGGGTGCAGAACGGCCTGTTTATCTGGGTGCCGTTCCTGGTCGTTGCCTTCATCCTTTGCGCGCTATTCCTGAGGAGCGTGACTGTCCCCGCAAGAGGCTTCAAGGGTCAGTTTGAAATCCTGAGCAATTTGAACCGGGCGCGCACCCATACCTGGAACTGCACCATCACCTATATCTGTTCGTTCGGTTCGTTCTCCGGTTATGCGGCCGCATTCCCGATGATGATCAAGACCATCTACGGCGGTTTTGACGGTGCGCCTGATCCGTTGGCCTATGCCTACCTCGGCCCGCTAATCGGCGGTCTGGTTCGCGCTGTCTCGGGTGGCGTGTTCGACAAGATCGGCGGCAGCAAGGGTATGCACTGGACGACGCTGGGGCAAATTGCCGGTTGTATGGCGCTGGTATTCGGGGGGTTCCTGACACCCACCAGCGTCGGGCAATTCCAAGGGTTCCTCTGGATCATGCTCTTCATCTTCCTGATGACAGGCACAAATAACGCGGCGACATTCCGCCAGTATCCGATCGTGTTCGCCTATTCGCCGGCCAAGGGTGCGCAGATGCTCGGCTGGACCGGAGCGTGGGCGGCATTCGGCCCGTTTATCTGGACCTCGCTCGTCGGTATGTCTATCACCAGCACCGGCAGCGCCGTGACGTTCTTCATCGGCGTCTCGGTTTTCTATGCTTATTCCTGGTGGATTAACTGGCACTACTACACCCGCAAGGGAGCCGAGCGGTTCGACTACGGCAACTCCGGCGGCACTTGGTGGGACAAACTTTCCGAAAAAGAGAAAGCGCATATGAAGCACGTGGATTTGCATCAACCCGATTGATGTAACACGCAGTGGGGGAAGGCTGCGGCCTTCCCTTTTTTTGTTTCGGGAAGGGTTCTTTTTAAGAACCCCAACCTCTTCTTTAAGCCTATGGCTCATGTGAGTTCACTATGAACAGTATGGACACCCTTGTTACTGTGGTGGGCATCATCTACGGGTTCGTATTGATCCTGGCTACCTTTGCCCGTAACAATATCACCGAGGCTATGCGTATAGATGCCCTGTTTATACCGCAACCCACCGAGAGCACCCGTCCCCTGAATCTGGTTGTCGGCCTCCTGGTTGCGGGTTACGGCATCTATTCGTTGTCGTCCAGATGAAAAACCGGCTTCATCTTGTTCATCGGAAATTTTGAATTTTTAGAAGCGCCCTTTAATTTACACGGCACTTCCTTGGCGACAAATAAGAACATTTCATCCAATCGACAAAACTTCATGTTTATCCGAAAGAACTAGTTCTTTTTTCTCGCCTGACTTGTACTTCGGAAGAATGGGCACGACGCCTGTGCAAGCCTATTCTCGCACCGTGGGTTACCAAAATCTTCTTGAAGAGGGAGGGTAAAAATGAAAATGCTCATTTGCCGGGATGATTCAGAAATCGCCCGGCCTGCGCTGGAAGAATCCAGCGCGATGTCCGGGTGCGAAAAGCCGGAAATAATTTTGGCAGCTTAGTAGCTTAGTAATGACCAGAGGGTAAATTGTGATAAGCAAAAAAGAGCAGCGGGGTTCGCTGGGTGCCGCAGGCACAGCCAGCAGCAACTCCGCAGGCACAGTCAGCCACAGTCCCGCCGATATCGAGAGGTGGGATGTCGAGGACTATGCATTCTGGGAATCAAAGGGCAAGAAAATTGCCAGCCGAAACTTATGGATTTCGGTTCCCAGCCTGCTGTGCGGATTTGCCGTCTGGCTGATGTGGGGCATCATCACGGTGCAGATGATTAACCTCGGCTTTCCCTTCAAGCCGGCCGAGTTGTTCACGCTGACCGCCATTTCCGGGCTGATGGGGGCGACCTTGCGTATTCCGGCATCGTTCTTCATCCGCCTCAGCGGCGGGCGCAACACAATCTTTCTGACTACCGCGCTGCTGCTGATCCCGGCGATTGGCACCGGTATCGCGCTGCAGGACAAGACTACACCGCTGCTCGTGTTCCAGATATTGGCATTCCTGTCCGGCATCGGTGGCGGCAACTTCGCCTGTTCGATGTCAAATATCAGCGGCTTCTATCCGAAGCGATTGCAGGGTACCGCGCTTGGCCTCAACGCCGGGTTGGGTAATTTTGGCGTGACCACCATGCAGATACTCATCCCCCTGGTCATGACTGCCGGGATTTTCGGCGCGATGGCTGGCGACCCGATGACCCTGGCCAAGGACTCCGGCTGGATTCTCGGCAAAATACTGGCCGGTACGCCAACTTACATCCAGAACGCCGGTTTCGTCTGGCTGCTGGCGCTGATCCCCCTAGCTTTTCTCGGCTTTTTTGGCATGAACAACCTGCTGCCGTTGTCGCCAAACTACGGCGGTACGCTGGCCGCCTTTGCAAAGATACTGTACCTGTGGAGTTTGACTTGCATCGTTGGCGTCATTGGTCTCTATCTGTACCTTCCCGCGCCGACAGGTCTCGGCCTGCTCAACATGTGGGTAGCCTTGCCGCTGATCATGGTCGCCGTGCTGTTCGTGATGAAGCTCGCGGCGTTCGGCGAAATGAAAAATGGCATTGACAAGCAATTCGCTATTTTCAGCAACAAGCATACCTGGTCGTTGACCGTGCTCTATTTGCTCACTTTCGGTTCGTTCATCGGTTTCTCGATGGCATTGCCGCTGTCCATCACGGTGATCTTCGGCGTGCAGCATGTGATCGACCCGGCGACCGGCCTGATGGCGCATACCCTGAAGAATCCCAATGCGCCTTCCGCGCTGACCTATGCTTGGATAGGGCCGTTCATCGGCGCGCTGATCCGCCCGGTGGGTGGCTGGATTTCCGACAAGATCGGCGGCTCCATTGTCACACAGATGATTTCCGTCGTGATGGTGGTGGCTTCTGCGGCGGCCGGCTACGTGATGATGCTGGCTTACAAATCGGCGACACCGGAAGAATATTTCATGGTGTTCATGGTGTTGTTCGTCGTGTTGTTTGCCGCAACGGGGTTGGGCAACGGCTCAACCTTCCGCACGGTCGGCGTGATCTTTGACCGGGCACAGGCCGGGCCGGTATTGGGCTGGACTTCCGCGGTGGCAGCTTATGGCGCTTTCATTGCGCCGGTGGTAATCGGCGCGCAGATCAAGGCCGGCACGCCGGAAATGGCAATGTATGGATTCGCGGTGTTCTACGCGTTGTGCCTCGTTTTGAACTGGTGGTTTTATTTGCGTAGCGGTTCCGAGATTAAAAACCCGTAAGGGATATGTAGGTGTAGGGCGGTTTGTCACATTGCTGCGCAACCCGTGTAGTGGCTTTAATGCAGGAGGGCGGTTGGCCGCATGGCGGCACAACACGCAATGATGTCTGGCGACGGGTTTGAGAACAATACTCCAAGCCGGGAAGATTGAATGAATTTTTCACAGGAGCAGAAAAAACATGAGTCACTTTCTTGATCGATTGAAGTTTTTTGAAAAAATTAAGGATACTTTTTCCAATGGGCACGGCATCGTCACCAACGAAGACCGCCAGTGGGAAGATGCCTACCGCCACCGTTGGCAGCACGACAAGATCGTCCGCTCAACGCACGGTGTGAACTGCACCGGCGGTTGTTCGTGGAAGATATTCGTCAAGAACGGCCTGGTTGCATACGAAATGCAGCAAACCGACTATCCGCGCACCCGCGAAGATTTGCCTAACCACGAACCGCGTGGTTGCCAGCGTGGCGCTTCGTTCTCCTGGTATTTGTACAGCCCGCACCGGATCAAGCATCCGCTGATCCGCGGCCGTTTGCTCGACCTGTATCGCGCCGAGCGCAAGAGCGGCAAAGATCCCGTGGAAGCATGGGCCGCAATCCAGGCTGACCCGAAAAAACGCCTGTCATATGTTGGTGTGCGCGGCCTCGGCGGTTTTGTCCGCACCAAATGGGACGAAGTTAACGAAATCATTGCCGCCGCCAATATTTACACCATCAAAAAATGGGGTCCGGATCGTATTTTCGGTTTTTCGCCGATCCCGGCCATGTCGCAAATTTCTTACGCATCCGGTGCGCGTTATCTGTCCCTGATCGGGGCGGCCTGCGGCTCGTTCTACGACTGGTACTGCGATCTGCCGGCGGCTTCCCCACAAACTTGGGGCGAGCAGACCGACGTGCCGGAATCTGCCGATTGGTACAACTCCACCTACATTATCGTCACCGGCTCCAGCCTGCCGACCACGCGCACACCGGATGCCCATTTCGCCGTCGAGGCGCGTTACAACGGCACCAAAATCATTGCGATGAGCCCGGACTATGGCGAGCACGTCAAGCTGGCCGATCTGTGGATGCCGGTTAACCCGGGCTGTGATACGGCCGCTTTCCTGGCGTTCGGACATGTCGCGCTGAAAGAGTTTTATATCGACAAGCAGGATCCGTATTTCCAGGAATACGCCCGCAAGTACACCGACTTCCCGATCCAGGTAACCCTGCGCAAGCAAGGCGACGGCTATGTGTCTGACCGCTGCCTGAATGCCGCCGATTTTACCGGCAATCTGGGCGAAGCCAATAACCCGGAATGGAAGACTATCGTTTATGACGAAAAGACCAAGGCATATGTTGCGCCAAACGGATCTATCGGTTTCCGCTGGGGTGAAGAGGGCAGATGGAACCTGCTGCCGAAGAATGCCGCCAACCAGCAGGAAATTCTTGCCGAACTGACCTGTATCAACAGCAAGGATGCGGTGGTCTCAGTCGGCTTCCCGCACTTTACGCCAGGCGAAGATGATTTGTTGTACCGCAACGTGCCGGTGCGCAAGCTGAAGCTGGCCAGCGGCGAAGAAGTATTGGTTACTTCCGTGTTCGATATGCAAATTGCGCAATACGGTATTGACCGTGGCTTGGGCGGCTCCAATGTCGCCAAAGACTATAACGATGACAAAGTGGCCTATACACCGGCATGGGCGGCCAAGGTTACCGGCATCAAGGCGATGGACATCGAACGCACCGGTCGCGAATTTGCCATGAATGCTTCGCAAACCCACGGCAAATCCATGGTAATCATGGGCGCGGCAATTAACCACTGGTACCACAACGACATGACGTACCGGGGCGTCATGAACCTGCTGCATATTTGCGGCTGCGTCGGCCAATCGGGCGGCGGCTGGGCGCACTATGTGGGGCAGGAAAAACTGCGTCCCCAGGCCGGCTGGGCGCCGATTGCTTTCGCGCTTGACTGGCAGCGTCCGCCGCGCCAGATGAACTCCACTTCCTATTGGTACTTCCATACCGACCAGTGGCGTTACGAAACCGTCACGGCTGACGAAATCATGTCGCCTGCCGGAAAAAATAAAAACAAGGGCTACTCGCTGGCCGACTATAACGTCGCAGCGGTTCGCATGGGTTGGTTGCCGGGCTTCCCGCAATGGAACACCAACCCGCTCGATCTGGTGGACGAAGCCATGAAAGCCGGCGCAACCGACGAGGCCAGCATCGCCAAATATGCCACAGCAAAGCTCAAGTCAGGAGAGATGGATATATCTTTTGCCGACCCGGATGCCGAGCATAACTGGCCACGCAATATATTCGTGTGGCGCGGCAACTTGATCGGCACTTCGGGCAAGGGGCAGCAGTACTTCCTGAAGCATCTGCTGGGCGCGCAAAACAGCGTGTTGCAGGAGGGGGGAGACGGAAATCACAACAAGTTGATCAACTGGCGTGATGAGGGGCCCGCAGGCAAGCTGGATCTGTTTGTGGATATCAACTTCCGCCTCAATTCCACCGGTGCGCATGCCGACATCGTTCTGCCGACCGCTACCTGGTACGAGAAGAACGACCTCAATACCACCGATATGCACCCCTTTATTCACCCGTTGTCGGAGGCCGTATCGCCGGGCTGGGAATCCAAGTCTGACTGGCAGATTTTCAAAGAGCTCGCCAGGGTATTCTCGGGTCTGGCCGAGAAACATCTCGGCAAGCGCAAGGATCTCGTCGCCTTCCCGATGCAACACGATTCGCCGTTCGAACTGGCGCAGCCGTTCGGTCAGGTAAAAGATTGGCACAAGGGCGAATGCGAGCCGATTCCGGGCAAAACCACGGCGCTGCTGAAGGTGGTGGAACGCGACTACGGCAGCACCTATAACAAATACATCGGGCTCGGCCCGTTGATGGTCAAAATCGGCAACAACGTCAAGGGGCTCGACTGGAACACCGAAGCGGAATACGAAGAACTTAAACTGTGCAATTACACGGTGAAAGTACCCGGCGTTTCCTTTGGTATGCCATCCTTGGAGGAAGATATCTATGTGTGCGATGCGATCATGCGCATGGCGCCGGAAACCTGCGGCCAGGTGGCGCACAAATCGTGGAGCGCATTGTCCAAGAAAACCGGCATCAGCCACCATCATCTGTATGCCGCACGCGAGGAAGACAAGATCACCTTCCGCGATATCCAGGCTCAACCGCGCAAGATCATTACCGCACCAACCTGGTCCGGCATCGAATCCGAGCATGTGTCCTACACCTCGTGCTACACCAACATTCACGAGCATATCCCGTTCCGCACCCTGACCGGTCGTGCCCATTTTTACCAGGATCACGAGTGGTTCCAGGACTTCGGCGAGACTTTCTGTGCTTTCCGTCCGCCGCAGGATATGAAGTCGTTCAAGAACGTGCCTGCGCAGGTGCTGAAGAAGCCGCACCTCAAGCTCAGGATGCTCACGCCGCATGGCAAGTGGGGCATCCACTCGAGCTATCAGGATACGTTGCGCATGCTGACGCTGTTCCGCGGCGGACCGCATATCTGGGTTTCCGAAATTGACGCCCAGCAGATCGGGCTCAAGGACAACGATTGGGTGGAACTGGTCAACAGCAACGGTACCTCCATGTGCCGTGTGGTGCTTTCGCAGCGTATTCCGCGTGGCACGTCGGTGATGCATCATTCCCAGGAAATGCACATGAATAACCCCGGGTCGGTTACTACCAACAAACGCGGCGGTACACACAATGCGACGACCCGCGTTATCATCAAGCCAACCAACATGGTCGGTGGTTACGTGCAATTGGCCTATAGCTTCAATTACTACGGCACGGTGGGATGTAACCGCGATACCGAAATAATCATGCATAAAGTTGAGGATCAGGATATCAACTGGCTGGAGGCGCCGCTTACACCGGAACGGGAAGCTCAACGCAACCCGGTTGGAATCGGCAAGCGTTGATCGTCGCGTGAATTAGGATAAATTAGGAGAAACTTATGAAAGTACGTGCACAATTCGCATTCGTCTTCAATCTGGACAAATGTATCGGTTGCCACACCTGTTCAGTGACGTGTAAAAACACATGGACTAACCGCAAGGGCGTGGAATATGTCTGGTTTAACAACGTCGAATCCAAGCCCGGCATCGGTTACCCGAAGAACTGGGAAAACCAGGAAAAGTGGAAGGGCGGTTGGACGCTGGTCGACGGCAAGCTGGAACTGAAGTCTGGCGGGCGCGCGTCGAAGTTGTTGAATATTTTCGCCAACCCCGACTTGCCAGAAATCGACGATTATTACGACCCGTTTACCTACAACTACGCGCACCTGATCAGTGCGCCGCTGTCCGAGGCAACACCTACCGCCCGCCCGGTTTCGCAGGTCACGGGGCAACCCATGGAGAAAATCAAGTGGGGGCCGAACTGGGAAGACATCATGGCGGGCCCATGGGTTGACCGTAGCGTCGACTCGAACATGCATAACATCCAGAAAGAGATGTACGGACAATTTGAAAACACGTTCCACACGTATTTGCCGCGTATCTGCAACCACTGCCTGAACCCGGCCTGCGTGGCCGCCTGCCCGTCCGGCTCTATCTACAAGCGGGAAGAAGACGGTATCGTGCTGGTCGATCAGGACAAATGTCGCGGCTGGCGTTTCTGCATGAGTTCCTGCCCGTACAAAAAGGTGTTCTACAACTGGGAATCCGGCAAGGCGGAAAAGTGTATCGCCTGCTATCCGCGCGTCGAGTCCGGCATGCCGACAATATGTTCGGAATCCTGCGTTGGCCGTATCCGCTACAACGGCATCATGCTCTATGACGCCGACAGGATCGAGGAGATGGCCAGCACCAAAAACGATCAGGATCTGTATGAAGCGCAATGCAAGATTTTCCTGAATCCGAACGATCCGGAAGTGATTGCGGCAGCACAGCGCGAAGGGATCAACAAAGACACCATTATCGCCGCGCAAAAATCGCCCATCTACAAAATGGCGATTGACTGGAAGATAGCTTTCCCGCTCCACCCGGAATTCCGCACGCTGCCGATGGTGTGGTATGTGCCGCCGCTGTCTCCGGTGCAATCCCAGCTCGATCAGGGCAAGCTGCCAACCGGCCCGGATGGTGTGATCCCGCTGTCTGGCTCGATGCGCCTGCCGGTTCAGTATCTCGCCAACCTGCTCACAGCGGGCAAGGAAGCGCCGATCGTGAACGCGTTGAACCGCCTTATCGCAATGCGCAGCTACCAGCGCATGAAGCGCGTGGAGGGCGTAGTCAATACCACCGCTATCAAGGCTGCGGGCATGACCGAGGAGATGGCGCAGGACATGTACCGCTACCTGGCCATCGCCAACTACGAAGACCGCTTCGTTATTCCAACCGGACACGAGGAAGAGCGTTTGGAAGACCCGCACGGCTTCCAGGGTCAGAACGGCTTTACCTTCGGCAACGATTCTTCGGTCGGCATCAGCAAGATCACGCTGTTCCCGCGACGCCGCAAAGAATCCATGGAACCCAGGAGTGAGCCGACGTTCGCTGGCGACCGCTAAGGGGAAAAATATGCAAATTTATAAATTGCTATCCGTGCTGCTGGAGTACCCCGATCAGGATCTGCTCGACCACCTGCCGGAAGTCCGCGCGATACTTGATAAAAACTCGGAAATTGATGCGAATGAAAGAGTGGCTTTGCAGAAATTTATCGACTATCTGACAAGTAAATCGCTGACCGATTTGCAGGTGGACTATGTCAAGACTTTTGACAGTACCCCGGAGCACAGCCTGCACCTGACGCACCACCTGTTCGGTGATGAAAGTGACAGAAACCGTGGTCCGGCACTGATCGATCTGAGCGAGATGTACAAGGAATACGGCGTGGAGTTGTCGACCAACGAGTTGCCTGACTACCTGCCGTTGATCTTGGAATTTGCCGCACATATGGATGGTAACGAGGCGATGGTGTTTTTGTCCGACGTTAAAAAGGTGCTGGGGACATTGGCCGATAATCTGACCAAGGCCAGTAGCCCTTACGCGGCACCCCTTTCCATTGTCGAGAGTCGCGCCACACTGACTCGTCTGGCTGCTTAAACTTAAGGAGAACGAAATGCATGATAATGTTTTTAGCCTTCACAACATACTCTTCGGCGTATACCCGTACGTCTGCCTGAGCGTATTTATAATCGGAAGTTGGCTGCGCTTTGACCGCGAGCAATACGGGTGGAAGAGCGACTCGACCCAACTGCTTTCGAAGGCCAACATGCGCCTGGCAAGCAACCTGTTCCACGTCGGCGTGCTCGCCATCTTCGGTGGCCATTTTGTCGGTTTGTTGACGCCACACGCCGTGTTTCAGATGCTGATGTCGGATATGGGGCACCAGTGGGTCGCTATCACTGCGGGTACGATTTTTGGCCTTACAGCTTTGGTGGGCGGCATCATTTTGTGGCTGCGCCGCTTTACCAATGCACGTATCTCCATTACCGGTCGTGGCTCCGACAAATTCGTTCTGACCTGGGTGATGATTACGCTGATTCTTGGTCTGTTCACTATTCCGGTGTCCATAGGACATGCCGGTCACGGTGATCCGCGCGTGGTGACGGCCATGGCTGAATGGATACAGAGCATTGTCTATCTGTACCCGCAACCCGCGTATCTTGAAGGTGTCGACACGATCTTCAAGTTGCACGTGCTGGCCGGCATGACAGTGTTCCTGATATTCCCGTTCACCCGTCTGGTGCATATCTGGAGCGCACCGATCGGTTATCTGGCACGCTCTTACCAGATCGTGCGCAGCAAACGGTATCGTCAAACCTGATCGGTCGCTGATCTGATGTGAGGATATGCTTCGGCCCCGCTGTTTATACCAGCGGGGCCGAAGTTTTTTGCCTGCCAACTTTTGGAACACCCATTCCAACTCGCGTTGTTATTGCGGATTGAAAATGCCGCAGCTATTTCCCGGTCAGTTCCCTGTAACGCACCTTGTCGGCATCGTAACGTGCTTCCACTGCCGCCTTTTCCGCCCTGGATTTTTCAAGATCCTGCTGCAGCTTGGCTAACCGCGCCCGCGATTCCTGCAAGTCCTCCTGCAAGGAGGCCGGGATTTTTTTGCCTGCCTTGGTGAAGCCGTCGGATTCATTCTGCAACCCGAGCAGGTTGTCGCTGGCCATCTTGACTTGGGAGTTGACGCTGTTGATGCGTGCGTCCAACTGCTGCAGGTTGCGGCTGCGCGCCAGGTCGATTTCTTTCACGTTGCTGTAAGTGTTGATCAGCGCATTGTCGCGGCGTTTCTGTTCCAGTGTGGCCTCTTCGCTGTCGTGCTTTCTGGCATCAGCCTGTTCTTTGGCGCGACGTTCTTCCGGTGTGAGAGCGCCTTCTTTCTTTACCACGCGCCCATCCTTGCTCAGCTCGGCACGGCCTTTGTTGGCAAATTCCGGCGGAATGGTCTCGCCGTAGTGCGTGATGCCCTTGTCATCTACCCACTTGTACATCTTTGCCGCTGCGGGCAGGCTGAAGGCCATGCCGGCGATGAGCGCAACAAGCAATTTTGATTTATTCATTTTTTACCCCATATTTGTCGCGGTACAGTTGTGCGGCGTGCAGATTCTGCATCATCCCGGCCTCGCCCTGCAAATAGGCGAGCAGGTCGTCCAGCGTGGCGATAGACACCACCGGAATGGCATAGTTGCGCCGCACTTCCTGCACGGCGGATAGCGCGCCCTGACCGCGCTCCATGCGATCCAGCGCGATGACCACCCCGCAGGGCTCGGCGCCGACTGCGCAAATCAGATCGACGGATTCGCGCACCGAGGTTCCGGCAGAAATGACATCGTCGACGATCAGCACCCTGCCTTGCGGTTTCGCGCCCACCATCGTGCCGCCCTCGCCGTGGTCTTTGGCTTCCTTGCGGTTGTAGCAATACGGCACGTTACGCCCTTGTTCCACCAGCGCAATCGCGGTTCCCGCAGCCAGCGGGATGCCTTTGTAGGCGGGGCCGAACAGCATGTCGAAAGACAAACCGGAAGCCAGGATTGCCTGCGCATAAAACTGCGACAGGTTTCTCAGCGACGCGCCGTCATCAAACAATCCGGCGTTAAAAAAATACGGCGACAAGCGACCGGCCTTGGTTTGAAATTCGCCGAAGCACAATACTTTTTGCTGCACGGCAAAGCGGATGAAATCTTGTTTGAAGTTGAGCATGATAATCGTGGCCGGTTGCAGGGATGGCTGCCATTATAATGGCGCGCCTATACTTGCCGGGAGTTTTCATGCGCATCATTACGGTTAATTTGAACGGTATCCGCTCTGCCGCCGGCAAAGGCTTTTATGAATGGCTCGCGCGGCAGGACGCCGATATTGTTTGCTTGCAGGAACTCAAGGCGCAGGCGGCGGACATGACCGGGCACATGCTTGCGCCGCACGGTTATCACGGCTATTTTCATTATGCGGAAAAGAAAGGCTACAGCGGCGTGGGCATCTATTGCCGCGAGCGCCCGCAACAAATTGTCGCAGGCTTGGGTATTGCCGAGTTTGATGCCGAGGGGCGCTATCTGTGCGCGGACTTTGCCGGCTTCAGCGCGGTGTCGCTGTATCTGCCGTCAGGCTCCAGCGGTGAGGAAAGGCAAGCGGTGAAATTCAGCTTCATGGCCGCTTTCTTACCGCATTTGCGTGAGCTACGTGCCAGCGGGCGCGAGGTGGTGGTATGCGGCGACTGGAATATTGCACACCGGGAAATCGACCTGAAAAACTGGCGCGGCAACAAAAAGAATTCCGGTTTTTTGCCGGAGGAGCGTGCCTGGCTTACCGGGTTATTCGATGAGGCCGGCTTCGTCGATGTGTTCCGCCGCGTACACCCGGAACTGGAAGCCTACACCTGGTGGTCAAATCGCGGCCAGGCGTGGGCCAAGGATGTCGGTTGGCGTATCGATTATCAGATCGCTACGCCGGGCATTGC
>SCPW01000334.1 GCA_004298605.1 Gallionella sp. | reverse complement strand
CTTTAAGAAGTTGCTTGGGGCGTGTGAAACGCTGAAACACGAACTCCGCAACGTCGGCGATTTCCTGGTCGTTAAGCACTTTGCCCCACGCCGGCATTTCCGTGCCGTGGCTGCCTTCGGAAATGACACGGAACAAGGTCGGGCGGTTCAGCCAGCGCCGGGAAACATCGAGCGTGAAGTTGCGCGGTTTAGGGTTGATGAAATAGGCGCGCGGCCCTTTCCCGTTCCCGCTCTGCCCGTGGCAGGCAGAACAGTTCAACTGGTATAAGGAACTCCCTTTAATGCGGTTCCCCTTCAGGCTATTGGGCAGGGGCAAGGACATATCCGAGATGCCGGCATTGGCGATGAATGTCTCGCGGATATAGTCCACCACGGCCTCGATGTCGCCATGGCTGAGCTGTGCGCCGAAAGGCTGCATCGCGGTGCCCCCACGCCCGTAGGTGACAGAATTAATCATGCGTTCCCGCGTCAGTTTGGCGGCTGACTCGGGCGAGGTGAAATTTCGCGCCGGGGGTTGCAATTTCCCCCACATCGCGCCGGTGCCTTTGTCGCCGTGGCACACCGAGCAAGTATGCTTGAAAATCTCCGCTCCCCGGTTTGTTGTGGGCGTTGCGTCGCCGGGGGCGGCCATCGCCGTACCCCAGCCGCAGAACAGCAGCAGCGCGCCATGCAAGGCGGTTGATAGGTTACGCAGGCTGGCCTGTCTTGCGGGTTTCGCGGTCTTAGACCCGATGGGTGGGTGCGTGGGTTGATGCATGGTTAAAGCCTCATGATTTTAGTTCTACTGGGGTGACCCGCTGCGTCGTTAATGCCTGCGACGCCCGTTTCGCCGGAAACGAAAATGGTATCACGCTGTGTGTTGCCACAGCAAATCTGCCCCTTTTTCAATATGATGGAGTTGAACATTATGTTTGCCGCGAGCCATGCGAAAATCAGCGGTCGGTAATCTCCGCCAGATTCCAGCGCGGTTTGACGTTGAAACGATAGCTTTTGCCGCCTTGGCCTTGTGCGAGCCGCAAGGCTCCGGCGAAGGCGATCATCGCGCCGTTGTCGGTGCAGAATTGCAGGTCCGGGTAATAGACTTTGCCCCCACGTTTGCCGACATCTTCGGCCAGGCGGTTGCGCAGCAGTTGGTTCGCGCCTACGCCGCCCGCCACCACCAATTGATTCAAACCGGTCTGCGCCAAAGCGGCGCATGCCTTGTGCGCCAATATGCCGATGATGGCTTCCTGCGTCGCGCAGGCGATGTCGGCGCGGGTCTGTTCATCGTTATCGCTTTGCCTGACCAGCGTCAGCACCGCCGTTTTCAACCCGCTGAAACTGAAATTCAGGTCGCCGCTGTGCAACATCGGGCGCGGCAGCTTGAATTGCCCGGGGCGGCCCGATGCGGCGAGCTTCGCCAGCGCGGGACCTCCCGGGTAGCCCAGGCCCAACAACTTCGCGCTCTTGTCGAAGGCTTCTCCGGCCGCGTCATCCAGTGTTTCGCCGAGCAAGGTATAGCGCCCCACGCCGTCCACGCGCATCAGTTGGGTGTGCCCGCCCGAAACCAATAAGGCAACAAACGGAAATTCCGGCGCGGGGTCGGACAACAACGGCGAGAGCAGATGGCCTTCCAGATGGTGGATGCCGATGGTGGGAATGTCGAGCGCGTAAGCCAGCGCATTCGCCACGCTGGCACCGACCAACAGTGCGCCGCCCAGGCCCGGCCCTTGCGTATAGGCAATCGCACTGATCCGATCGAGCGATACCCCGGCCTCACGCATAACCTGGCGCACCAGCGGAATGGTGCGCTGAACGTGATCGCGTGAAGCGAGCTCCGGAACGACGCCGCCATATTCGCTATGCATGGCGATTTGCGTATGCAGCGCGTGCGCCAGCAGGCCGCACCCCATTTGGTAGAGCGCGACGCCGGTTTCATCGCAAGACGATTCAATTCCAAGTGTAATCAATGGCATTTTTTGCTTTCCTAGTGGGGCAACATTGTAGTGAATATCGCGGTTGGACAGCCCCGTCGAAAAATATTTCAGAAAAGTGTTGACGGGAGTTTTTTGATCTCTATAATGCGCACCTCTTCGCTGCCACGGCAGCCGCTCTTTAAAAGTTAAAACAAACAACCGACGAGTGTAGGTGCTTGGTTTTTGGGGAGTTTTCGTATCTTTCGGGATGCGGGAACGACTTTAAAAATAAGTAGTACTTACGCGAAGTCGAAAA
>SCPW01000333.1 GCA_004298605.1 Gallionella sp. | reverse complement strand
GGCGGCGCGGTCACGCAGCAGACCGGCATGATTATCGGCACGGCCATCGTGCTGGCGTATACGATGTTCGGCGGGATGTGGTCGGTGGCCTTGCTGGATTTCGTGCAAATGACGGTCATCATGGCGGGCATGTTGCTGATCGCCGTGCTGATCGGCGGCGAGGTCGGCGGGGTAGGCCATGTGGTCGACCATGCCCAGGCTTCGGGCAAGCTGCAACTGTTCCCCAGCGGCGGCATTGAGGTGTGGATACCGTTTATCGGCGCGGCGCTGACCATGATGCTGGGCTCCATCCCACAGCAGGATGTGTTCCAGCGCATGACCTCGGCGAAGAATGAAAAAACTGCGGTGCGCGGCTCGGTGCTGGGCGGCGTACTGTATTTCGCGTTTGCCTTCGTGCCGATGTTTCTGGCTTATTCCGCGACGCTGATCGACCCCAAGGTGTTCGGCGAAATGGTCGAAAGCGATTCGCAGATGGTGCTGCCCAACCTGATTTTGAACCACACGCCGCTGGTCGCGCAGGTGTTCTTTTTTGGCGCGCTGCTGTCGGCGATCATGAGCACCGCCTCGGCCACTTTGCTCGCCCCCTCGGTAATGTTTACCGAAAATATCCTCAAGCACTTCGCGCTCAAGCACATGAGCGACAAGCAGATGCTGCGCACCATGCGCATCATCGTGGTGACCTTCGGCTGCATCGTGCTGGCGTTCGCGCTGGATTCCGACGCGAGCATTTTCAAGATGGTGGAGAACGCCTACAAGATCACGCTGGTCGGCGCGTTTGTGCCGCTGGCGTTCGGGCTGTACTGGAAACGCGCCAACAACCAGGGCGCGCTGCTGTCCATCGCGCTGGGGCTGACCTCGTGGATATTGATGGAAATCCTTCAGCCGGACACCTATTGGCCGCCGCAACTGGTCGGCCTGCTGATGAGCCTGACCGGGATGCTGGCGGGCTCCTTGCTGCCCAACATGCTGCGCCGCAGCCATCATTCCCGCCCGCAGGTTTAACGCGTGTCATACGCTTGTCACAAATTGTTCATACCCTTGCAATCTCGACTGGAAGGATGATGATGAGCGCGAAAATTTTGATTGTGGAAGACGAGCCGGCGATACAGGAACTGCTGTCATTCAACGTGATGCAGGCCGGATTTCAGGCGTTGCGCGCGGAAGATGCGGAAAGCGCGTGGCAACAAATCCGCGATGCTGTACCGGACCTGATTCTGCTCGACTGGATGTTGCCGGAAACCAGCGGCGTGGTGCTGGCCCGGCAACTGCGCTCGGATGCCCGCACCCGCGATATACCGATTATCATGCTGACCGCGCGCGGCGATGAGCGCGACAAAATATTGGGGCTGGAATCCGGTGCGGATGACTACATCACCAAACCGTTTTCGCCGCGCGAACTGATGGCGCGCATCCGTGCCGTGTTGCGCCGCCATATGCCGGTCATGCCGGATGAAACGGTGGCGGCGGGCGGGCTGGAGTTGTCGCCCGCATCGCACCGCGTGACGGCGAAAGGCGCGACCATCGAACTGGGGCCGACAGAATTCCGTTTGTTGCATTTTTTCATGACCCACGCCGAGCGGGTTTATAGCCGCACGCAATTGCTGGACCAGGTGTGGGGCACTCAGGTGTTTGTCGAAGAGCGCACCGTCGATGTGCATATCCGCCGCCTGCGCGCCGCGCTCGAACCTGTCGAAATGGACGGACTGATACAAACCGTGCGCGGTAGCGGTTATCGTTTTTCCACTCATTAGAAAGAAATTTTTGCAGGATTTCTGGTTTCGGCTGATTACACCCATCGCGTTCAGCGCGCTGTTTGCGCTGTTGCTGTGGGGCATATTCTCGGCCATCCCCGCATTGCTGTTCATGCTGCTGGTGCTGATGATCGTGATGGCGCGCCACGGGAGGCAGTTATACAAATTGGGGCAGTGGCTGAACGATGCGCGCCTCGAAACGATCCCGGAAGCGGGCGGCATCTGGGACGAGCTGTTTTCCCAGTTGTACAGGATGGTCAAACAGCTCAACCAGGCCGAGCAGGGATTGGCCGCCGAATTGCAGCATATCGAACAGGCCACCGCCGCCCTGCCGGAGGGCGTGGCGATCCTCAATGAAGCCAACCGCATCGAATGGTGCAACCCGCTTGCCCAAATGCACTTCAGCCTTGATATCGAACGCGACCTCATGCAGGACATCACTTATCTGGTGCGCCAGCCGGAGTTCATCGAATACCTCCATGCGTCCAATTTCAGCGAGCCGCTGGTAATGAAGCCGGCGCGCCATGACGATATGTTGCTGTCCATCAAACTGATCCCCTACGGGGGAAACAAACGCCTGCTGATCAGCCGCGACATCACGCAACTGGAGCGCATCGAGGCGATGCGCCGCGATTTTGTCGCGAATGTTTCGCACGAACTGCGCACGCCGTTGACCGTGGTGAGCGGGTTCGTCGAAAACTTGCAGGACATGCCGGATATCAGCAAGGAAAATGCGCGGCGCGCCTTGCAGTTGATGGCCGAACAAACCAGGCGGATGGATAACCTGGTCGCCGATTTGCTTACCCTGTCGCGTCTGGAAAATGACCAGAATCCGTTGCGCGAAGAAATCGTGGATATGGGCGTCCTGCTCAACGAAATTTACCAGGATGGACAGATGCTCAGCGGCGGATCACACGCGCTGCGCCTGGAAGTGCTGGGCAACACGAAACTGCTCGGCAACCGCGAAGAGTTGCGCAGCGCGTTCGGCAACCTGCTCAGCAATGCGATCCGCTATACGCCGCCCGGCGGCGCCATTTCGCTGCGTTGGGCAGAGCGCGACGGCCAGCCGGTTTTTTCGGTGCGGGACAGCGGCATCGGCATTGACGCGCAACATATTCCGCGCCTGACCGAACGCTTCTACCGGGTAGACCGCAGCCGCTCGCGCGAAACGGGGGGAACCGGCCTGGGGCTCGCGATCGTCAAGCACATCGCGATACGCCACCAGGCCAGGCTTGAGGTGCTGAGCGAAGAGGGCAAGGGCAGCAGCTTCACGCTGGTGTTTCCCACCAGAAGACAGATGACAGATGACAGATGACAGATGACAGATGACAGATGACAGGCAAAAACAGCCCTCTGTCTTTCGATGTCATACCAGTGTGAAACTGACGCGCTCATAATCGATCCCGCGTTCCACGCTGAAACCCATTTTTGCGTTCTGCGCCCCGGAATCCTGGCGCAGCACTTCTATCACGCGATCCGGTTGAAACCAGTCGCGCGGGATGATGAGGCTGGCGTGGGTTTTGAGCGCGGCGACGGCCTGCAATAAAAATGCGGGGACGTATTTATCCGATAATGCCTCGTTCACGCCGGTTGCGCGGATACTGACCGCCTCGGCGACTCCCGGCAGGTAACGCACGCCGGTCTGCAACTGCCCGGTGCATTTCACATTGACCCACGCGGTGATTCCCAGCATAAAGGCGCCCGCATCGCTGGGGCGCAGCGCGATCATCTGGTTGCAGCTCAACCGGCCGCCGAACGCATCCTCACGCACGAGCCGCGCGCCCAGGATGCTTTCATTTTCGATATGCCAGTTTTCCAGCGGAAACCCCATTTCGAGCAGCTCATTGTTTTGAGCGTCCTGCAACACACGGCCAAAGGTCTCGATTTGCTTGCGCGCCATGCTGTTGATGCCCGCGTCGCGTCTGGGTTGTTTGAATGGCTTGCCGGCGACGTGCGCGTAGATGCTTTCCATTTTGCAGCAAAGCTGCGCATGGTGCGCGACCGGCCGCCGCTCGCCCGAACGCACGCTGTGGTCCTCGCACCAGCACTGGTGCAAAAAAGTGAGCAGGTCAATGCAATCCTTGCCGTTGCCGTGCTCGCACAGATTGACTTGCCGCGGGGTCTGGCCTTGCTGCAACAGGATGGTTTTTACGCGCAGCACTTTGCTCAATGGGACCGTCGCCAGATAGCGCATGCTGTCGCTGTGCGCCACTTGCCTGACGGGGTACAAGCCGTGCGTGCTGGCAAAATCCACGGCGAGCGGCGGCGCATCGCCTTTGCTGACGGTATAGCTGCGGTCCACCGTCACCGTATTGCTCCACAGCGCCAGCCAGCGGTCCAGCAATTGCAGTTGCGAGCGTGTCAGCTCGGCGGGGCGCGCGTGGCAGGCCAGCAAGGTTTTGACGTAGATATTGCGGCAACTGCTGCGCGGCTGGATGGCGCTCAGCGGATCGGCCACTTCCATCAACTGCATATCCCGCGATTCGGCGAACGCATACAATTCATGCAGTTGATGCCACAGCTTGGTGTCGAATTCATAACCGGCGCGCAGGTGCTCGAAAATTTCCAGCCCGCTGTACAACAGGCAGCGGTGGCACAGCAAGGCGCCATGCCTGGCAAGCTGGCGGTCATCGGCCATGTAGGCTTGCAGGCAGCGCTGGTAGCCCAGCACCAGCGCCTGCCAGAGCTGCACGATGGCCACGAAGACCATCAGCTCGCTCTCGTTCAGCGGCAGCGGTTTGGCGATCAGCTTCCTGGCGTAATCGTCCTGCACATAGCCGACCGTCTCGCGCAGCAACTCCAGCGTGTTGAGCCGTTCCAGGCCGCGCATCGGGTAGCGGTTGAGCTCGTTGACCTGAGTGAGCAACAGGCTGTGCGCCAGTTGCAGGTTGGTCAGTTGCAGTTGCCCGATCCATCGCGCGCAACTCGCCGCATCTTTGAAAATGGGGTCGGCGCGGTCATCGGTCGGTTCAAGTGGAAGGGTTAGCATAGACATCATTTGATTTCAGCCTGATACTTTCCACGAGGCGGGCTTTCCCGTCAAGCAAGCAACGGGAGCAATGCGTGGATTGCCCTTGATTTGACCGCGCCGATGCTCACAACAATACTCTCTCGATACCGCCGTTATTCGCTTTGGCGACATAGTCCGGCAACCAGTTCTCGCCGAGCAGGTGCCTGGCCATTTCGATGACCACATAGTCCGATGTGGTGCCGCTGTCTTCGTTGTAGCGCGACAAGCCCTGATGGCAGGCCGGGCAGGAGGTGAGGATTTTGACTTCGCCGGCAAAGCCGTCGGCGCGCAACGCATCCGCGCCCTTGCGCATCTCCTCTTCCTTGCGGAAGCGCACCTGCGTGGCGATATGCGGCTGCGCCACGCCGAAGCTGCCCGATTCGCCGCAACAGCGGTCGTTGAGCGGCACGTTTGCGCCCATCAATTCACTCACCACTTTGAGCGACGGGTAGGTTTTCATCGGATTGTGGCATGGCTCGTGGTACATGAAACGCACCCCCTCCACGCCCTGAATTTTTATGCCTCGCTCCAACAGATATTCATGAATATCGAGCAGGCGGCAACCCGGAAAGATTTTCTCGAACTCGTATTTCTGCAACTGGTCCATGCAGGTGCCGCAGGACACGATCACGGTTTTGATATCGAGGTAGTTCAACGTGTTCGCGACACGGTGGAACAGCACGCGGTTATCGGTGCTGATCCGGTTGGCCTTGTCGCCTTGCCCCGACGCATTTTGCGGGTAACCGCAGCACAGATAGCCCGGCGGCAGCACGGTGATGGCGCCGATCTCGTACAGCATCGCCTGCGTCGCCAGGCCGACCTGGCCGAACAACCGCTCCGAACCGCAGCCGGGAAAATAAAATACCGCCTCGGACTCTTCGCTCAATTTTTGCGGGTCGCGGATGATGGGCACGATGCTCTGGTCTTCGATGTCGAGCAGCGCACGCGAAGTTTTTTTGGGCAGATTGCCCGGCATCGGTTTATTGAAAAAATGGATCACCTTCGCCTGTAGCGGCGCGCCGCCGACGGTGGCGGGCGGGCGATTGACCTGCGCCTTGAACAAACCGAAACGCTTGGCAACTTGATAGCCGATGCGTTGCGCCTTGTAGCTCCACTCGATCATCACCTTGCGCATCAGCTTGATGGTGGACGGGTCGCCGGTGCTGAGAAACAGCATGGATGCGGCGCTCACCGGGTTAAATTTTTTCTTGCCTTGCTTGCGCAAAAAATTGCGCATCGCGACCGACACATCGCCGAAGTCGATATTCACCGGGCAGGGATTTTTGCACCGGTGGCATACCGTGCAGTGGTCGGCAATATCGCCGAATTCGTCGAAATGCTGAATGGATACACCGCGCCGCGTTTGCTCTTCGTACAAAAACGCCTCGATCAGCAGCGATGTGCCGAGAATCTTGTTACGCGGCGAATACAGCAAGTTGGCGCGCGGCACATGGGTCGTACAGACCGGCTTGCACTTGCCGCAACGCAGGCAATCCTTGATCTGATCGGAAATCTCGCCCAGTTCACTTTTTTCCAGAATCAAGCTTTCCAGCTCCATCAGGT
>SCPW01000332.1 GCA_004298605.1 Gallionella sp. | reverse complement strand
ATCTGCGCCATGGCGGTAGGCAACTATTCCATTTATTCCATTTTTTCCGGCCACCTCATGCTTTCCTCCTATGAGACCGCCTTCGACGTGCTTCAAACATCTCAAGCTTCCGAATCGCCGAGGTTTCTGATGTGGCAATCTACAATCCGCATGTGGCTTGACGCGCCCTGGCTCGGGAGCGGGCTGGGGTCATGGAACTACATTTATCCTATGTACCGCATTCCGGATGAGACGGGAACCTCCGGTTACTATGCCCATAACGATTATCTGCAACTGTTGCAGGAAGGCGGGATTTTTACATTGCTGATTTTTTTTGGGGTGTTGGGCTGGCTGGGCGCCGATAGCATCAAGGCCTTGGCGAAGATGCATCCGGGCGATGAGAGGATCGAAAACTCGGGTATCGTGGCCGGAATAGCCGCCGCAATATTACACGCGTCCGTCAACTTCACTTTTTACCTGATTTACATCAATATCCTGGTAGGGATTTACCTTGGGAAGCTATTCCAATTGCGCGACAAACATGCCGGTGAGCGAACCGCGCTGCCGCGCAGCCAGGTGGAGCGGCTGAAAAAAACAGCCATCCTGGCATTGATTGCAATCAACGGTTTTCATGCCATCCTCTCTTCGGCCGACCTGTCGTTTTTGCGAAACGAATCCTTCGGAGAGCGCATGGCTCACATCATCGCACCCCAACTCAGCCAGTTTTCCGTGGCCGCATTGCTCGCTTCCGTCAGGCCATCGGATACGGCCGCGCAACGGTACATTACCGCCAGCATGGAAAACGGGATTATCAGCAACCCCTCCATCGCTCCCCGGCAGGCAAGAGAAATGTTCGATGAGGTCGTCGATGGGTACGAGTTGCTGCGGGGGCAGAATAAATATGACGCCGCAATTCCCGCCAATGAGGCCGCTTTCCTGATTTCCTTCGGCAAGCGGTATGGCGCTGACCCGGTTCATATACGGCGCGCCAGGGAGCTCCTGCAAGAATCTCTGCGCATGGATACGTCCAAGGCAGATAGCGCCATATTACTGGCGGAAACCTACTTTATGGAAGGGCGGACGCAAGAGGCGCTTAATTCACTTGCCCTGATGGCTTCCAAGGCCTGGCGCGAAAGAGACAGGATGATGATCGAGGCGGAAATTCTCAAACACAAAACCCCCGAACACGCCGACCGGCTTTCCGGGTTGCAGCAAGAGTTGCGCGGGATGAGGGAGCATTGCGGGGCCGACGGGTGCGGTGCGCGCCATGCGCAAATTATAAAATCTGCCAGAGAGACGCTGTCCGGATTGGCTTATTCGGCGCAGCCTTATTCCAATCCGCGATAGAAACGTTATTTTTTGCCGCGCGCATCCGCCATTTCGCGCAGTTCGCGCAAATCACTTTCAATCGTGGAGAGCTGATAAAAACTCCCGCCCGCCTGTTTCGCCAGTTCGAGCTGTTCTATCGCGGCGAATAAATTGCCTTGCCAGACATAGCTGTAGGCCTGCGCCTGATGCTGTTCGAGGCGTTTTCCCAACAGGGCGTAGCCGCGCGCTTGCAGGCCATATAGCGTGGTGTCGCTGGGGTAATGGGCGAGCTGCTCCGCGAGCAATTTGACGGCGGTTTCCGCCTGTTTGCTTTGCAGCAACAGGTCGGTGTAATCGTAAACAAGGGCGCGGTGTTGCGGGAAATTCTGCGTGGCGGCGAGATAAAACGCCAGGGCGCCGACATCATTTCCGGCGGCGCGTTTCACTTGCCCGGCGAGGGTTTCTATCATCGGGTTATTTCCGGATTGCTTGCGTAATATCGCCATTTCCTGCGTGGCGCGCTTAATCTCGCTGTTGCGCAACAGCGCGCCCACCAGCCCATAGCGTTGCGCGACCGGGTTGCCGTGTTTCTGCGCACCGAGCGCGTCGCTGAAATAAGCGACGGCGTCCGGCGCAGTCTTTTGCGCGGCGAGGAGCTTGGCGCGCACCAATTGGAAATCCAGGCTGTCGGGAATCAGGCGGTAAGGTTGTTTCTGCACGCGGTTCTCGATGTCGGCGACGCGTTCGCTGGTGACCGGGTGGGTGCGCAGGTAACTTGGCGTGTTTCCTTCCAGCAGGCGTGTGGCTCTTTGCAGGCGATCCAGGAATTCCGGCATGGCGTGGGTATTAAAATTCGATTTTTGTAAAATCTCCAGGCCGATGCGGTCTGCCTCCTCTTCGTGGGTTCGCGTAAAATCAAGCTGTTTCTGGATGCTGCGCGCTTGCATTCCGGCTATCGCGGCTTGAGAAACCTGCGCGTTGTTGCGGGCGGCGAGTATGGCGATAGCGATGGCGGCCATCGAGGTCAGGCCGTCGTTTTGTTGCCCGGCTATCATGCGCGCCAGATGGTGTTGCGTGACGTGGGCGATTTCGTGGCTGAGCACGGCGGCCAGTTCGGATTCGCTTTGCGCGGTCAGCAGCAGCCCGCTGTTCACGCCGATGAAACCGCCCGGCATGGCGAAGGCGTTGACGTTGTAATCGTCGATGACGAAGAACTCGAAACCGAGCGCGGGCTCGGCGCTGTTTCCGGCCAGCCTGTAGCCCAGCCGGTTCAGGTAATCGTTGATTTCGGCATCGTCGAGATATTGCTTGCCGGCGCGGATCTGCAACATGCTTTGCTGGCCGATCTGGCGCTCCTGCAGCGGGGTAAGCACGGTTTGCGAGACATCGCCCAGGTCGGGCAACCCATCGCCCATGGCGCAGGGGGCAAAACTCAGCAACAGCAGCAGGGTCAAATTTTTCATGGCCGGTATGATAGTTGCTTTTGCTTATGGTTCACACTTTTCGGCGCACCCGGGTGTTCTTTCCAGCCACCTTAACCCCCCTCAGTCCTCCCCTTGTCAGGGGGGAAGCGGAGACTCCTCCCCTGACAAGGGAGGCCGGGAGGGGGTGAGGTGGACAGCGCGGCGCAAAGTGCGCAGAATCACGCCGTCTCCGGCAAGATTAACCAAATGGAAAAAATCGGCAAGTATGAAATTGTGCGCGAGCTCGGTAGCGGGGCAACCAGCACAGTGTATCTGGCCACCGATACGTTCAACGGGCAGCGGGTCGCTATCAAGCTGTTCGACCTGCGAGCCTTGCGCGATGCCAGTCTCGGCAAAATCTTCCGCAAGCTGTTGATGACGGAAGCCTCGCTGGCGGGGAAATTGTCCCATCCGCATATCGTGAAAATCCTCGATGCCGTGATGGATGGTGATGTCAATTACATGGTGATGGAATACGTCGATGGCCCCACGCTCGAACGGTATGCCGAGGTGGATAACCTGTTGCCGGTCAGCGCCGTAGCGGAAATCACCTACAAGTGCTGCAAGGCTCTCGAATACGCGCAATACCAGGGCGTGATCCACCGCGACATCAAGCCGGCCAATATCCTGTTGCAAGGCGAGACCGACATCAAAATTTCGGATTTCGGTTCCGCCGCAATACAGAACCAGCAGACCACACAGGTCAGCGGCGTGGGCTCGCCCGCCTATATGTCGCCGGAGCAGATCAAGGAAGAGCCGCTGACGCACCAGACCGATATTTATTCGTTGGGGGTGGTGATGTACAAGCTGTTCACCGGCAAGCTGCCGTTTGATGCGGGCAGCAACTTCAGCATGATTTACCACATCCTCAACATCGAGCCGCCGCCGCCCAGCGCGTTCCGCCCCGAGATACCGCAGGAGCTGGATGCGATCGTGCGGCGCGCGATGGAGAAAGATACGGCGAAACGGTACCAGACCTGGGATGAGTTTTCGCGCGACCTGGTCGGATTTTTCAGCCACGCTGCCCCGGCGCGGAAAGAAATTTTTGATACCGAAAAATTCGACACCCTGCGCAGCCTGGCATTTTTCAAAAACTTCAGCGATGTCGAATTGTGGGAAGTGTTGCACATCAGCAACTGGCGCAAGGTCGCCGAATCCGAGTGCATCCTGTATGACGGCGAAGGCGGCCACCTGTTTTTCATCCTGGCGCAAGGAACGGTGCGCGTGACCAAGCAGGGCAGGCTGCTGAGCCTGTTGCATCGCGGCGATTGTTTTGGTGAAATGGCGCACCTCTCGGAGCGCGATTTCAAACGCAACTCCGACGTGATCGCCAAGGACGACGTGGTGCTGATCGAAATCAACCCGGATGTGCTGACGCGCGCCACGACCGGATGCCGTTTCCAGTTCAGCGATGCTTTCCTGCGCATGCTGGTGAAACGCCTGTCGATGGCCAATGTCCGCATCTCGCATTTGCTGGCAGATCAGGATCCGATAGAAAAGGAATAAGGAATGGCAGGTTTCAGGAACATCAACGCCGCAGAGCTGGAAATCATGTTGCAGCAGGGCAGCTTGCGCTTGGTCGACGTGCGCACCGATGCGGAAATGGCGCGCGGCAAAATCCCGCAAGGCGACCCGTTGCCGCTGCATCTCATCCCGACGCGTTTGCACGAATTGGATAAAACCAGGCCAACGGCGTTCTATTGCCAGATGGGCGGGCGATCTGCCCAGGCCGCCGCGTTTGCCGCAGCCAATGGTTTTGCCGACGTGTACAACCTGCAAGGCGGCATCGCTGCCTGGCTGCACGCCGGTTTGCCGGTGAGCGCATGATGGAATTCGACATTGAACTGGATGCGCGCAAGTTGAGCTGTCCGCTGCCCATTTTGCGCACCAAAAAATCCCTGTCACAAATGAGCGGCGGGCAGGTGCTCAGGGTGGTCGCAACCGACAAAGAATCTGCGAAGGACTTCGAGGTGTTTTGCCGCCAGACCGGCAACGAACTGTTGTCTTCAACGGAGCAGGGCGACGAATTTGTTTTCTTGATTCGTCGCCGTTGATTTCGATTCGTAGGGGCGCGATTCATCGCGCCCTGATTTAGAACAAGGGCGCGATAAATCGCGCCCCTACGGTAGAAATAGAATTAACCCAGTTTGCCGCGCTGCGTTTGCAGTTGCGCCAGTGTCGAGCCGAAATCTTCCAGCCGTTTACGCTCCTGCTCCACCACCGCTGCCGGGGCGCGATCCACGAAGCTGGCATTGGAGAGCTTGCCTTGTGTCCTGGCGATTTCGCCTTGCAAGCGGGCGATTTCTTTGTCCAGCCGCTCGCGTTCGGCGGCGATGTCGATTTCAACTTTCAGCATCAGCTTGAATGCGCCGGAGATAGCCACTGGCGCATCGGCCTGTGGCAGTTCTCCAACAACCTGCACTTCACTGAGTTTGGCGAGGCTGCTGATATAGGGAGCCAGCGCATCAAGCGTGGCGGCGTCACCGGCGGCGATTAGCGGCACACGTTGCGCGGGGGAAAGGTTCATCTCGCCGCGCAGGCTGCGGCAGGCATTGACCATCGCTTTCAGCGTTGCCACCCAGGCCTCGGATTTCTCGTCACAGCGCGTCAGGTCGGCGCGCGGGTAGGCTTGCAGCATGATGCTTTCGCCGCTGCGCCCGGCGACCGGCGCGACTTTCTGCCAGAGTTCCTCGGTGATGAACGGGATCAGCGGATGGGCGAGGCGCAGCATGGTTTCCAGCGCACGTACCAGTGTGCGGCGCGTGGCGCGCTGCTGTTGGTCGGTGCCGTTCTGCATCTGCACCTTGGCGAGCTCGACATACCAGTCGCAGTACTCGTCCCAGACAAATTCGTAAATCGCTTTGGCCAACAGGTCGAAGCGGTAGTCGGTGTAGTGCCGGGCCACCTCGTCTTCGACGCGCTGCAACAGGCTGGTGATCCAGCGGTCGGCGGGGGAGAAATCCAAATAACCGCTGTTGCAAGTGCTTTTTCCGTGATCCTCCAGGCCGCAGTCCTTGCCTTCGCAGTTCATCAGTACGAAGCGTGATGCGTTCCACAGCTTGTTGCAGAAGTTGCGATAACCCTCGCAACGCTGCATGTCGAATTTGATGTCGCGGCCGGGCGAGGCCAGCGAGGCAAAGGTGAAGCGCAGCGCATCGGTGCCGAACGCCGGAATGCCTTGGGGAAACTCCTTGCGGGTGCGTTTCTCGATCTGTTCCGCCTGCTTCGGATTCATCAGGCCGGTGGTGCGTTTTTTCACCAGTTCTTCGATACCGATACCGTCGATCAGGTCAATCGGATCGAGCACGTTGCCCTTGGATTTGGACATCTTGTGGCCTTCCGCATCGCGGATCAGGCCGTGTACGTACACGTCTTTGAACGGGATTTTTCCGGTGATGTGTTTGGTCATCATCACCATGCGCGCCACCCAGAAAAAGATAATATCGAAGCCGGTGACCAGCACCGTGGAGGGC
>SCPW01000331.1 GCA_004298605.1 Gallionella sp. | reverse complement strand
CGCGCAAGGGGTGTACCTTGTCCAGCGGCAACGGCAGTTCCGGATCGTTCGGGATGTGTCCATGCGCCAGCCCCGGTTCGGTCAGGTACACCTCGGTCAGGCAGCTACCCAGATCCAGGTGGTTGCGCTGCGCGGGCAGGCCGCCGGTGACGGCGCACGCGCCGGTGGCGATCAGGATTTTGCAGTTCTTCCTGAACTCGCGCAGTACATGCACGTTCTCGGCATTGCAGATGCCGCCTTCGATCAGGCCGATGTCGCACGGGCCGCAATGCTTGATGTCGGTGAGCGGCGAACGGTCGAATTCGATGAGGTCGAGCAGCGGGAACAGGCGTTCGTCGATGTCGAGCAGGGACATGTGGCATCCGAAGCAGCCGGCAAGCGAGGTGGTGGCGACGCGCAGTTTCCTGCTCATGGTGTTCCCTCGCAGGTGGCACAACTGCCGCCGGTGTCGGCTTGGCGCGGCGCATCGTCCAGCGCCTGCGCGCTGATCGGGCGCCGGTCGTAGCGGCGCTTGCCGATCGGCACACTGAAGCCGACGCGCTTGGGCAGGATCACGCCCACCGGGCAGACCTGCATCGCCTTGTCGGCCAGAGCAATATCCGTGTCTTTCAACAAGCCCGATCCGGCATTGACGATGAGGTGCTTGGTAATGCCGCGCCCCGACAACGCGAATACATTCTTGCCGTCCACCTCGCTCGATGCGCGCACGCACAGCTCGCACAGGATGCAGCGGTTGAAGTCGAGCAGAATGTCCGGGTGCGAGGCGTCCACCGGGCGATCCGGGTACAGGTGGCGGAAACCGGCGGTATGCACTTCGAGATCGTAGCCCAATGCCTGCAACATGCAGTTGCCGCTCTTCTCGCACGACGGGCAGAAATGGTTGCCCTCGGCGAACAGCATCTGCACCAGCGTGCGGCGCAGGCCGTTCATTTCCTCGATGTCGCTTTCCACATTGAGCCCGGCTTCGGCGGGCATGGTGCAGGAAGCGGCGGTGCGGCCTGCGACCTTGACCGTACACAGCTTGCAACTGCCGTGCGGTTTGAATTCCGGGTGGTAGCACAGGTGCGGGATGTAATGCCCGGCAGCAAGCGCGGCCTGCATCACGGTCTGCCCCGGTTCGAACGGGACGCTCGCGCCATCGAGTTGAAAGCTGTCGCTCATATATTCTCCGGTTTCAGGTGCGCCCCGGCATCGTCGCGCCCGGTCATCTGGCGCGCGCGCGCCAGTGCGCCGTCGAGGTCGAAGGCCGGTTCGAAATCCAGCGATTTCAGGCGGCTCTCGTAAGCGGGGCGGAAATGCCTGAGCGTGTGCAGCACCGGGTTGCAGGCGGTGCGCCCCAGCCCGCAGTGTGAACTGGTCTGCAACACATGACCCAGATGCTCGATCTCGTTCAGGTCGTAGCGCGTGCCATGCCCGGCGGCGATCTTGTCCATGGTCGTTTTCAGCATCGAGGTTCCGACGCGGCACGGCGTGCAGAATCCGCAGCTCTCGTGCGCGAAAAAATGCACGAAGTTGCGCGCCACCTCGAACAGGTCGCGGCTGTCGTCGAACACCATGAACGCCCCGGCGGTGGGCAAGTCTTCAAACCCCAGTTTGCGGTCGAATTCGCTTTCCGCGACGCACGCGCCGGAAGGGCCGCTGACCTGCACCGCGCGCGTGTTCGCCGCGCCGCAATCTTCCAGCACTTGGCGCACCGAGACGCCGAACGGGTATTCGTAGATGCCGGGGCGCGGGCAGTCGCCGGACACCGAGATCAGCTTGCTGCCGGAAGATTTCGGCGTGCCGATGGCGCGGTAGTTCTCCGCGCCCATCTGTATCGCCAGCGCGGCGCTGCAAAAAGTCTCGACGTTGTCCAGCGCGGTCGGTTGCTGTTTGTAGCCGTGCGTCACCGGAAACGGCGGGCGGTTGCGCGGCACACCGCGCTTGCCTTCCAGCGATTCGATCAGCGCCGATTCTTCGCCGCAGATGTAGGCGCCCGCGCCCAGGTGAATGGCGATGTCGAAGTCTGAACCGGGTTGTCCGAGAATGCGCTTGCCCAGCAGATTGCTGTCGCGGCGGCGTTGCAGCACGGCCTGCAAGGGTTCGAGCAGGTAGCGGTATTCGCCGCGCAGGTAGAGATAACCATGCTGCGCGCCGATGGCCAGCGCGCACAGCGTCATGCCCTCGAATACCAGGTCGGCGTAAGAAGTGAGCAAGACGCGATCCTTGAAGGTGCCCGGTTCGCCCTCGTCGGCGTTGCACACCACATGGCGCGCTTCGCCCGGCGCGTTGCGGCACGCCTCCCATTTCAGCCCGGTGGGAAAGCCCGCGCCGCCGCGCCCGCGCAGGCCGGAATTCTTGACCGCTCCGACGATGTTTCCGCCACCAAGCGCCACGGCGGCGCGCAGCACGTCGCCGGGAGCGATGGCGTTATCGAGCAGCGGGCCGCTGCGGCGGATGTTGTCTTCCACGCGAAAAAAATCGGCGGGCCAACCCGCAAGCGGCGTGCGGTTGCGGATCAGGTGCGCGATCTCCTGCACGCGCTGCTGCGTCAGGCGCGTGATGGCGCGCCCGTTGACCAGCATGGCCGGCCCCTGATCGCACATGCCGGTGCAGGACGTTGTGCCGATGCTGACCAGCCCATCTTCCGAGACCTTGCCCGGTTGCAGCCAGAGCTGCCGGCACATCTCTTCCAGCAGCGGCTGGCTGCCCAGCATTCGGTCGGTGATGTTGTCGGAGAACAGCACGCGGTATTCGCCGTGCGGCCGCAAATGCAGGAAGGAATAAAAACCGGCGACGCCCTCGATCCGCGCGCGCGGAACGCCGAGTTTCGCGCTGATATAACTGATGGCGGAGGGAGGGATATAACCGTGCAGTTCCTGCGCCTCGCGCAGTATTTGCAGCAAAGCGTCCGGGGCGCGTCCGTAGCGATCCAGTATCGAGTCCAGACCGGCAGTGTGTATATCGCTATCTGCCACCATGAATGCCCCCGTGCATATGACATGCTGCCGCGTTATAAAAACCGGAACGCCCCGCGACATAATTCAGTGAGGTAAACCCCCGGCTATGCCGGGGAACTAAGTAAGGTTCGACCGTGTGATACTGTCGCTCCAGTTCTATTCCCCTCCCCTTCAAGGGGAGGGTTAGGGTGGGGATGGGTTTGAGCGGTGGAGCAGATACGTACAGCGTAACCCCCACCCCCATCCCAACCCCCCTGAAGGGGAAGGAGAAAAACTTGGCCGCCTTCAGGCGGCTCGCGGTTTTATCGGCCCCTTTGTGGGGCTCACCTAATAAGCCCCCGGCTTTGCCGGGGGTAATTTAACTGCGGCGCAAAATGTGGCCGGTTTTTTCTTCCCCGGCTGATTCTATGCCAGACCCGCAAGCTCCCGCAATGCGTGCAAAAACTACTGGCTCAGTTTTCCCAGAATTCAGTTTTCCCAGAATACGGGTTGCCTGTCGAAATATTGGATAGCCTCGCGCAACGCGGCGAGCAAACGGGACAGGTCGTGCGCGATCCAGCCCTTGGCCAGGGCAATCGCTTCCTGATGCGCGGACAAATCCGGGGCCGACGCCAGATCGTCCAGCAAGCGGTGCGCCACCGCGACATCGTTGATCTGCCCGAGCACCTCCTGCACCTCGCTTAACGCTGCGAAAAATGGCTGCGCTTTTTTCCTGTCATACAACGCGGCAAAAAATTCCGCGCTGTATCTCAGTTTCTTGGCGAGAATGCGCAAGGCGTGCAATCGCCCGGCATCGGCGGTATTCAAATGCCGTTCAAGCCGGGCAAATCGCTTGGCCAGCCCATGCAAACGACGTGTCGCAAAATCGCGGGCCCGCGGCTCGGCTAAGCCCTGATGCCGCCAATATGAACCATTCATCCAGATGGCAAAACGCAACAACAACCGCTGAAATTCACGCGCCTGCGCTTCGCCGCGCAGCCCGGCATAACAGGACGCACGCTGCCGTTCACCGGCCGCCAACAGAGCCTGCAAACCGGCATGTCCGGCCATGCGCCCGCACATCGGTCGCACCGTCTGGGCGATGAAAACATCCCATTCGCGGATACGCCCCAGGGCGACGCACAGCGCCGCAACGTCTTTGTTCAATGCGGTCAACCGCTCATCGGCACGGAATTTTTCGGCCATGCGCAGCACCACGCGCAAGCGCCGCAAGGCCACCCGCATTTGGTGCAGATACTCTGCCGCATCATTGCCACCCATCGCCCCGCGCAGATTGCCCTGCAAATGCGACAGGCATGACCAGATCAGCGTTTGCAGCACATCCGCCAGGGTATCCGTTCCGGCAATTTCCGGCGCAACACCTTTGAGCGGGCTGTCGCTATATCCCGATAACAGCCGGTATCCCTGCTCCGCCTTGCTGACCGCCTCCAGCTCGAACGGCACGATCTCCAGTATCGCCAATGCCAGATCGAACAATAGCCCTGGCTCGCCGGATTTCAACTCCAATTCCAGTTCGCAGATAGGCGTGCAGTGTTGCCCGGCGCGCACTTCGCCCCGATCCATGCACAACTCGATTTGCGCGCCCCGCCAATCCAGCATGCGGCTGGAGCGGGA
>SCPW01000330.1 GCA_004298605.1 Gallionella sp. | reverse complement strand
GTTTCAAGGCTGTCGAAAATTTCGATTTGCAGAACGGCCGCAAGGCAAGAGGATGATTTAAGGCGCCATTGTATCGGCCCCATAACCCTTTAGTCGAAGGTTCAAGCCCTTCACGACCCAACATATCGAGGGATTAGCCAAGCGCTGATCCCTTTTTCTTTAGCGAGGCTTTGAGCGTGAATAATGTGTTGTCAGCGGGAGCCATGCGCCGCAAGGCGCGGCTTGATTTACTTGCCGCAATTGAATTTCCATCCGACCTGCCGGTGGTGGGCAAGCGCGATGATTTGGCACACGCGATCAGCACCCATCAAGTAGTCATCGTATGCGGTGAAACCGGTTCGGGCAAAACTACGCAGCTTCCCAAGATATGCCTGACGCTGGGGCGCGGCGTGCATGGTTGCATCGGCCACACCCAGCCGCGCCGCGTGGCGGCGCGGTCGGTGGCGGCGCGCATCGCGTCCGAACTGAAAACCGAGCTGGGCGGCGTGGTCGGCTACAAGGTGCGCTTCCACGACAAAGTATCGCCCGACACCAGCATCAAGCTGATGACCGACGGCATCCTGCTGGCCGAAATCCACAGCGATCCGCTGCTGAAAAATTACGACACGCTGATCGTTGACGAAGCGCACGAGCGCAGCCTGAACATCGACTTCCTGCTCGGCTACCTCAAGCAACTATTGCCGCGCCGCCCCGATCTCAAGCTCATCATTACCTCCGCCACGCTGGACGCGGAGCGGTTTGCCCGGCATTTCGGCGCCGTAGCCATCGAAGTGTCGGGGCGCAGCTATCCGATAGAGACGCGCTATCGCCCGTTGCAGGTGAGCGAAGAGGGTGAAACACAGGACGTTCCGCAAGCGGTAAGCAGCGCGTTGGATGAACTGGCCGCCGGCGGCCTGCGCGGCGATGTGCTGGTATTTTTGCCCGGCGAACGCGAAATACGCGACACGGCGGAAGTGTTGCGCAAGCATCATCCAAAAGGTATCGAGGTACTGCCGCTGTTCGCGCGACTGTCCGCAGCGGAGCAAGACAGGGTGTTCAAAACTGGCGGGCAGCGCCGCGTGGTGCTGGCGACCAACGTCGCGGAAACCTCTCTGACTGTGCCGAACATCGGCTATGTGATCGACTGCGGGCTGGCGCGGATGAACCGCTACAGCATCCGGCAAAAAGTCGAGCAACTGCACATCGAAAAAATCTCGCGCGCCGCCGCCAACCAGCGCGCCGGTCGCTGCGGGCGGGTGATGAGCGGCGTGTGCATACGCCTGTACGACGAGGCGGATTTTCTGGGGCGCGCCGAATTCACCGACCCGGAAATTTTCCGCGTGTCGCTGGCCACCGTGATCCTGCGCATGAGCGCGCTGGAGCTGGGAGAAGTCTCCGAATTCCCGTTCATCGAGCCGCCCACGCCGCGCATGATCGCGGATGGCTACCAGTTGCTGGCCGAACTCGGCGCGATAAGTGATCTCCCCTCTCCCGCAGGCGGGAGAGGGGCTGGAGGTGAGGGGTTGCGTAAACTCACGCCGCTCGGCCACGAACTCGCCAGGCTGCCGCTCGATCCAAAAATTGCGCGCCTGTTGCTGGCCGGAAGGCAGTATCACTGCCTGACCGAAATCCTGATTATCGCCAGCGCGCTATCGGTGCAGGATCCGCGCGAGCGCCCGCTGGACCGGCAGGAAGCGGCCGACGCGGCGCACAAACGTTTCGCCGATGAGCGCTCGGATTTTCTCGCCTATCTGAAAGTGTGGGCATGGTTCGAACAGGCGGTAGCGCACAAGCAATCCAACCGGCTGCTGGCCGAAGCCTGCCGCAGCAATTTCCTGTCGCCGCTGCGCCTGCGCGAGTGGCGCGAACTGCACCAGCAATTGCACGCGCAGGTGGCCGAGATGGGCATGTTTGCCTCCCCCCGTCGGAAAGAAACCCCTCTCCCCAACCCTCTCCCGCAGGCGGGAGAGGGGGCGAACGAGAAAGACAATTCTTTAATTCCTGCCACTTACGAGCATATCCACAAAGCGCTGCTGTGCGGCCTGCTCGGCAACATCGGCATGAAGGGTGTGGAAGGTAACGAATATCTGGGCGCGCGCGGCATCAAGTTTTTTATCGCGCCGAACTCGGTGCTGGCGAAAAAAGGCGGCAAGTGGGTGATGGCGGGCGAACTGATCGAGACGCACCGCCTGTACGCGCGTTGCGTGGCGCGCATCGAGCCGGAATGGCTGGAAGAAGTCGGCGCACATCTGATCAAGCGGCATTATTACGATCCGCACTGGGAAAAGAAGGCCGCGCAAGTGGTGGCTTACGAGCGCACCACGCTGCACGGTTTGCTGCTCAACCCAAAAAAACGCGTGCATTACGGGCCGATGAACGTGCCGGAATCGCGCGAGGTATTCATCCGCCAGGCGCTGGCTGGCGGCGAGTTCGACACGCGCGCGCCGTTCTTCGCGCACAACCAGAAATTGATCGCCGACATCGAAGCGCTGGAGCACAAAGCGCGCCGCCCCGATGTGCTGGTGGACGAAGAATTGATCTTCGCGTTTTACGATAACCTTGTGCCCAAACATATCCACAACGGCGCAACCTTCGAGACGTGGCGCAAGGAAGCGGAGCGCGACCAGCCCAGGTTGCTCTACCTGAAAAAAGACGACCTGATGCGCCATGAAGCGGCAGGCATCACCACAGACCAGTTCCCGCCGCAGTTGAAAATCGACAACATCAGCTTCGCGCTGAGCTACAACTTCTCGCCGGGCAAAAACGACGACGGCATCACGCTGGCCGTGCCGCTGGCGCTGATCAACCAGGTGGATGCGGCGCGTTGCGAATGGCTGGCGCCGGGCATACTGGCGGAAAAAGTGACACAGTTAATCAAGACGCTGCCGCAAAAACTGCGCCGCCATCTGGTGCCGGTGCCGGAATTTGCCGCCGAATTCTGCCGCGCTGTGCCGCCTTCCCACACGCCACTGTTGCAGGCGCTGGCGCGCTACATCCGCGAGCGGAAACAGCTCGACACTCCGCTGGATGCGTTCCGCCTGGAACAGTTGCCCGCGCATTTGCTGATGAATTTCCGCGTGGTAGACGAGCATGGCCGACAGCTCGGCATGTCGCGCAATTTCGCCCAATTGCACGGCGAGCTGGCGCCGCGCGCCGCACCAACCGCAAGCGCCGCAGCAGCAACAGAAGAACAAGGCGAAACCGCCGCAGCACAACGCTACACCTCATGGAGCTTCGGCGCATTCGCGGAAACGCGCGAAGTAAAACGCGCCGGACAAACCGTCACGCTATACAACGCGCTGGTAGACGACGGCGATGCCGTCGTGCTGCGCGCCTCAGACACCCGCGACGCCGCGCAAACCGCGCATCGCGGCGGGCTGCGCCGCCTGTTCATGCTGTTGCTGAAAGAGCAGGTAAAGTATCTGGAAAAAAACCTGCCCGACGCGCAACGGCTCGGCATGTTGTTCATGCCGTTCGGCACGCAGCAGGAATTACAGCAGCAGATATTGGCGATGACCTTCGAGCGCTGCTGCCTCAGCGAGCCATTGCCGGGCAACGAAGCGGAATTCACCGCACGCGGCAAGGAAGCCAAAAACCGCCTGCTGCTGATTGCGCAAGAACTTGCGCGGTTGGCCGGCAACATTCTCGGCGAATATCAGGCGTTGCAGAAAAGCCTGCCGCAACTCAAAGCGCACGCCCAAACCAACCAGGATGTGCGCACCCAACTGGAATGGCTGCTGCACAAACGCTTCATCGCCGACACTCCCTACGAGCGTTTGCAGCACGTACCGCGCTATCTCAAAGCAATCGGCCTGCGCATCGAAAAGCTGCGCAGCAACCCCGCGCGCGACGCGCAATGCATGGCGCAGATGCAGCCCTTATTGCAGGCATGGCAGAAACTGCGCCAGGCACAGCAGGGCAAGCCCGATCCGCGCGTGGACGAATTCGCCTGGCTGTTGCAGGAACTGCGCGTGTCGCTGTTCGCGCAGGAACTGAAAACGCCGGTGATCGTGTCGGTGAAGAGGCTGGAGAAGATGCTGGCCACACTCAAAGGTTAATCCTAAGCCGGACGAGCCGGAACCAAAAAAGTTAAAATCGGCGTAGTCCACCTTTCGAGGAGACGCTGATCATGAAACTGCTGTCCTCGGCTTTGTTGTAAGGCGCTGCATAGTCTCGGAAATAGCGCTCTGCGAAGGCGACCAACTCACGATTGCGACCCGCTTTCGCGAGCACCATTGAATATCCGTCCGCTAGCGCCGACGTGGGATGATAGGCAAAGGCGGTTGACTTGAGTCCGTTTCGTGCCCCAAGGTCATAATCCGCATTCCTTACCACATCTAATTCCATTTCTAATTTAGTAGTGCCATAATAAGCGTACCTTAATTCCGAGGAGCGTGCATTATGGGTATGACGGCGAGAGGACATGAAACGCTGGAGCAGGCGAAAGCCCAGCTAATCCAGGCAAAGACCGTTGAGCAGTTGCGGCAAGCGCAAGCGGTGATACTACCCTTGTCCTATGGCCTGTCGCTCGAGCAAACTGCCGACATATTGGGCGTATCGGTGAGCTGGGCGTGCAAATTGCGCACCCGCTTTGCGCGTGGCGAAGTGGCAAATCCAGAAGCGGCGCGCGAGCATCGGCCACGGCAGAATATGAGCGTGGAAGAGGAAGCGGAATTCTTGGCGCCTTTTTTTGAAAAGGCATCGGCAGGCGGCATACTGGTAGTGGGAGAAATCAAGCAGGCGCTGGATGCCAGGTTGGGGCGCAAAACCGCCTTGGCCTCGGCCTACAACCTGCTGCACCGCCATGGATGGCGCAAGTTGGCCCCCGACAAGCGCCATCCCAAGGCGGATGTCCCGGCTCAGGAAGAGTGGAAAAAAAACTCCAAAGCGTCCTCGCGGAAATCGACCGGGACTGGCCGGGCAAAGGGCCGATCCGGCTGATGTTCCAAGACGAAGCGCGTTTCGGGCGTATCTCCGACACGCGCCGCTGCTGGTGTCCCAAGCCCGTTCGCCCCATGGTCGGCGCGATGGTCACGCAAGAGTATACCTATGCCTACGCAGCCGTGTCCGTTGCTGATGGCGGACTGGACAGCCTTATTCTGCCGCACGTCAATGGCAATTGTATGCAACTGTTTCTCGATGAGGTCGCGGCTCGGCATCCTGATGACCGCATTGTCATGGTACTGGACGGCGCTGGCTGGCATCAGAGCCACGAGTTGGTGCCGCCCTCAAACCTGCGCCTGCTCAAGCTGCCGCCCTATTCTCCCGAACTCAATCCGGTCGAACATCTATGGGATGAGTTGCGAGAGAAATCATTCCACAACCTTGTCTTCGATAGCCTTGATGCGCTTGAGATTCACCTCGAGTCCGCTCTGCGCGAAATGGAAAGCGACATCGCCCGCGTTCGATCAATCGTCGCTTGGCCGTGGATTATTAAATCACTTGTAATTTAGAAATGGAATAAATGATGCGTGTACGCTGCCTCGAATTCCGAAATGGCCTTATCAAATTCTTTGGCCTTCTGGAAATCGGCTGCGCGCCGGAGAGCCTCGCTAAAGCACTTTTGAGCTTTGCAATACGCAAGCATTTTCGTGGAATCGTATGGCGCGTGCGCATTCTGTCCGGCAACGACAGCAGCGACAGGCGACCGCTCAACCGCCCACTGCACCCAGAAAACCGCCGCACAAAAAAACAAGTTGAGCAACCACCACACCTGGTTACAACCCCGGCTTGCACCACGCCGCGCACCCCGGAAAAACTGCGGAAACACGGCGCTGCAAAAAAGAAACTGACGTGGTGCAAACGGATATGCAGAATCAACGGAGCGCCTCACGCCCGGATTGCCGCCGCACCAAAACCGCAGATGCGGAGCACCGCACTCACAGACTACCGCGACACCAGCGCACGATCAACCACCACACCGCGCGCGACAAATACAACCCCTAACGTGGAGCTAAGGGGCTGCGCGCTTTTGCGCAGTCCCGCTTGAGCGTAGGGTTAGGCAACACTGTTTCATAAAAAAGTATATGCATTAACCACGCTGCTTAAGGATTGGCGCAGTCAGAACGGAAAGTCGTGACCGCTGCTTACCTCGTTCGTCGAAGTTAGAGGGACTAAGCCACTGTAAGAACGCTCCTTTGATAGCAGGCCATTCGTGCTCAATTGCCGCATACCACGCCGTATCTCTGTTGCGCCCCTTGACGATGGTCGCCTGTCGAAAAACGCCCTCAAAAGACAAACCGAGACGCTGCGCGGCAGCGCGAGATGGGGCGTTTAGCGCATTGCATTTCCACTCATAGCGCCGATAACCGAGATCGAAGGCTCGCGCCATCATTAGATACATGGCTTCGGTGGCAGCGGGAGTCCGCTGAAGCAGCGGTGAATAATTGATGTGGCCCACTTCAATTGAGCCGATGCTCGGATTGATTCGCAAATAGCTTGCGACGCCCACCGCCTCACCTTTTGCAAGATCAACAATTGCATAAAACAGCGGGTCGCTTCCGCAACAATATTGTTCGATCCAAGTGCGGTAGTTGGCCAAGGTTTCGAATGGTCCATACGGAAGATAGGTCCAGGTCCTTCCCCCAACATCCAAGGCATTGGCGGCGTAAAGGCTTTCGGCATGACGCATTGGGTCAAGTGGTTCAAGACGGCAAAAACGCCCATCCATGGTCTCGCGCATCGGGTGAGGCGGTGTTTTCCAATCGCGGACGATTGGGCCAACCGGTTGGTTCAGATGATTCAACTCATATTCCATTGGTGCTGCCTAACGTTCAAATTGAGGGGCGCCGCGCTTTTGCGGCGTCCCTCTCGACCGAGAGGTTAGGCATATTTGAATTCAATCTTGCGGATTTTCTTCAAGTTTACAGTCTGCTTGGCTTGCCATAAATCGTAATTATCCTGCATCGTCAACCAGCTTTCGGGTGATCGCCCCAATGCTTTTGAAAGCCGGAGAGCCATTTCAGGACTCACGCCACTGGTTTCGTTCAAAACGCGGTTAAGGGTCGAGGCGGCAACGCCCAGCTTGAGGGCGAGCTCCCTGCAACTGATTTCGTTCGGCGCAAGATAAACCTCTTGAATAAATGCTCCGGGGTGCGGTGGATTGTGCATGGCCATTAGTGATAATCCTCGTAATCTAAAACAAATGCGTTGCCGTTTTCAAACTCGAACGTGACGCGCCAATTGCCATTTACCCATATTGACCAACGCCCACGCTCACTTCCCTTTAGCGGGTGAAGCCGGAAGCCGGGAATGTCCATGTCCTCGATAGTTTGAGCGGTATCGAGTGCCGCCAACTGCATTTTGAGACGATTCGCGTGTG
>SCPW01000329.1 GCA_004298605.1 Gallionella sp. | reverse complement strand
CTTGTATCGATTAGGCACGCCTGGCAATTGACGCTTCAAGGAGAATGGCATGAAAACCAAAAAACAACAGGAAGGTGAGATGGAAAACCATAACTTGCCTCAAAATGTCGCCGAACAATCGAAATCCGTCGACGAATCGCGCAGGCGCTTCACCAAGTCCGGTTTGGCCGTATCGGGGGTGTTGCTCACTCTCGCCAGCCGGTCGGCATTGGGTAATGGCTTCGTGTGCAAATCACCGTCTGGTTTTCTCTCTGGGAATGTCAGCGCCCACGGCACACCTCAAACGTGCAGCGGGCTGACGCCCGGCTACTGGGGTAACCGGCCAAACGGGTGGCCGTTGCCATATTTGCCGGGCACATGCCATAGCCAATGCTCAAATGTATCGGGGTGGACCGGCGGAACCATATTTAGCAACGTGTTTAATTGCAATGGAAACGGATCGATATACAACACATACACCATGATGCAGGTGATTTGGCTGGGGGGTGGCGGCGACCCTTACCAGTTGGGTGCTCACATCGTTGCTGCGTTACTTAATGCCAGAAGTGGGCGGACTCCAGTGTTGACCGAAGCACAGGTCATAAACATATTCAACGAATGGAATCAAAAAGGCTATTTTGAACCGACTGTAAACGTTAAGTGGTACGAGGCGGATATTGTATATTACTTAAAAACTACCATGCCTTTATAAGGGATATTTACAATCTCTTGTGTGGCAAATAAGTAAAAATAATAATTGCATCAACAAGATAGAAAATACTTTGAATGTCAAATCTATCTTATTTAAAGGTTTGGTCCGAGCGGCTTAAATAAATCGGTGCTTTTTGAATTATGATGTGGCGGCTGATATCCGATCATGCATTTTGCTTCCGTTCCTGGAACGATGAATTTGTTGTTTACAATAGCCTTTCGGGAGACACCCATTTGCTGGGTCTGGCGGCTGCCCAGATTTTGTTGGAACTCCAACAGGCACCATCCGATGCGATTACACTGGCCACATCGCTTGCGCCCCTGCTGCAAGCCGAAATTGGCGAGGAATTTTCACTTCAAATAGAACATCTCCTTGCCGATCTCGACAAGCTTGCATTGATAGAACATAGCTAACTTTGAATGTTTCCTCGTTAACGCCCCCAGAACTTGGATCCCTGCTCAAACAGGCGGGGATATTCCTCCAAACCGGTTCGTTTATCACGCATCTGCAAACTTCTATCCCCAGCGTGGCCGAAGGTATCGGATTGCTTTACGCCGACTATCCCTTGGCGGAACAAGGCGGTTTCGCGGATTTTCATGTCAGCCTTGCACCACCCCGCGACCTGAGGCGCTGGTTCAAGCCGCAGGTATTATTTTTATCCGATGGAGATGCCCCATTCAAACCCCTGCCGCTCGACCAAGCGTTTCCGATGCTCGAATGGGGGCTCAACTGGTGCGTATCCAGCCACGCCAACCGCTATTTGATTATCCATGCGGCCGTCGTCGAAAAGGGCGGCCATGCCGCCATTCTGCCCGCCCCTCCCGGCTCGGGTAAAAGCACCCTCTGCGCGGCCCTGGTACACCGTGGCTGGCGATTACTCTCCGACGAGCTTACCCTGGTGCGCATCGGTGATGGGAAAATCATCCCGCTCCCCCGCCCTGTCAGTTTAAAAAATCAATCCATCGACATCATCCGGCGTTACGAGCCGGATGCGATCATCAGCCGCAAGGTCAGCGACACGATCACGGGCACTGTCGCCCACATGAAACCTCCCACCGACAGCGTCACCCGCGCGGCAGAAACCGCGCAAGCTGCCTGGGTGATTTTCCCTAAATATCAGGCCGGTGAGGCTGCACGCCTGGAAGTGCTGCCACAATCCCGCGCTTTCATGCGGGTTGCGGATAATGCTTTCAACTACAGCCTGCTGGGCACCAAGGGCTTTGAGACCATGGCAAACTTGATTGACGCCTCCCGGTGTTATGATTTCACTTACAGCGTCCTGGACGAAGCTATTGAAACATTTGACGCATTAAAGCCACCGGCCCCCTCAATGTGACTTCACCCCCCCTGGTAATACAAGCGCTACGGCAACCCGGCGCGTTGACTTCCCTGAGCCTTGCAGACTGGGATTTACTGTTGCGCCAGGCGCGCCAAGCCAATTTGCTGGCACGCCTCCACGCCTTGCTCGACGAGCGCGGCCTGATCGTACAGATACCGCCACAACCGCGCGAACACCTTGAATGGTCGCACGCCAGCGCCGAAAGGCACACTCAAGCCGTTCATTGGGAGGTAACGATGATCCGGAAGGCTTTGGCAAAGACCGGAGCGCCAATCATTCTTCTCAAAGGCGCCGCATATGTCATGGCAAATCTGCCGTCAGCCCGGGGGCGTCTTTTTTCCGACATCGACATCATGGTGCCCAAAGGCAGCCTCAATGAAGTGGAAGCCGCCTTGATGCTCCACGGCTGGGCCGCGACGCATCACGATGCCTATGACCAGCGCTACTACCGCACCTGGATGCACGAGTTACCCCCCATGCGGCACATCAAACGATCGACCGTGATCGACGTACATCACGCGATCCTGCCGGAGACGGCCTACGTACACCCCGATCCGGAAAAGCTTCGCGCAGCGGCTCGGACGCTGGATGGCTATGACGGCCTGAAGGTGTTCGCTCCGGTCGATATGGTTCTGCACAGCGCCGCCCACCTGTTCCATGACGGCGAACTGGAGCATGGCCTTCGTGATCTGGTCGATATCGACAGCCTGCTACGCCATTTCAGCGATACACCCTCGTTCTGGCCCGGGTTAGTCGAGCGTGCAAAAGAACTGGAATTGACGCGCCCCCTGTTCTACGCGCTGCGCTACGCCGCGCTTATCCTGCACACCCCCGTTCCCTCGGACGCGATGGAAGCCGCCCAGGCCGGATGCCCAAACCGGCCAACTCTGGCACTCATGGACGGGCTCTTTACCCGCGCGCTCATGCCGCCTCACCCAAGCTGCTCCGACTGGCTGACCGACACTGCGCGCCGGATGCTCTTTGTGCGTGCAAACTGGCTGCGCATGCCGCCTTTATTGCTTGCGCGCCATTTATTTCACAAAGCCTTTATTTCGCCAAAACCGGAAGAATAAGCGGGGTACCCTTAAAATCTTGCCCGCCAGGAGTGGCTAAAAAAGCATAAAAAAACCGGCGCAGTACGCCGGTTTTTTGTGGGGACAAGGCCGAACTTCAGAATACTTGTTTGCGGCGACGCATCACAGCAAAACCGGCAAGACCGATGCCCAGCAACGCCAAGGAAGCTGGTTCTGGAACTGGAACTGGATTGACAGGCGGCGGACAAGTCGGGCTACATGTTCCCGCCATATTATCAATAAAGAGCGCCGAATCCAGAGCTGTATCCTTGTCGTTCGTCGTGACGAACGCGATCTTATGATTGCCGGTCTGGGTCAGTGTATGGCTGAATGTCTGCCACCCGGAGTGGCCGGAAGTGCCAACAGCGATACCCAAGCCGTGGATGCTGGCCAGCACGTTGATCGCGGCTGATCCATCCGGATTGATGATAATCGCGAAGGATGGGTCATTGAACGGGATGTAATCACGCGCCACATAATCCCAAGCCGCCCCGACGCTGTCACCGCTGTTGCCGCTGAAGCTCTGGTAGATCGCTGCGCCGTTCGTCAGGGAACCGCCATCCGAATTGGTATTGAATGCATTGAGTGAGCCGCTGGCGAGACCCAAAGCGGTTTCGATGGCGGATATGTCGGCACCGTTGCTATTGAGTTGAGCCATCGTGATCCCTGCGGCACCGATCGTCCAGACTGTGCTGTTGTACGTCGTTACGCTCGTGGACGGGGTCGCAAAAACGCTCCCCACAGTGGCCCATCCACCCAACGTGCCCGTTTCGAAATCGCCGTTCACCAGCGAGATGACCGCAGCAGATGCGCTCCCTGACACAAGCAGACCCGCCGCCATGGCGATTGACGCCAAGCAACTAATTTTTTTGTTGGTTTTCATGTTTTTCATGACACCCTCCTAGCGAATAAATAATTATGAAATAACTATTGTGGGTTAAATGCGATTGCCATACCGCACAAGCCACTGCCACATCAATCAATAAGCACGATTCATGCCAAAAAAATAACGCGAATAAAATAACGTTAAATTACATAATATTATGTTTTTTATAGTTGCCGATAATAAAGTTCCCCAAGCAAGTCTGTAAAAACTATCGACACCAATTACTGCCCTTATGCTCCATTAAATCCTGAAAACTCGCTTTCAGCATAAAAATTGAAGCTTGCGGTAATATCTGATAGATTGATTCGCATCTATGACAACAGTAAAAGGTTATTCATTATGAGCGTAGTTGCCGTGGTTGGGCTTGGATATGTGGGGTTACCCTTGGCCGTTGAGTTCGGGAAAAAACGGCGGACTATCGGGTATGATTTGTCTGCCGACAAGATCGAAAATTATAGGCGGCACATCGACCCGACCGGGGAAGTTTCGACCGCGGATCTCCGGGCGGCAAGCCATCTTTCCGTCACCACCGACCCAGCCGAATTATCGCAGGCCGACCATATCGTGGTCGCCGTGCCAACGCCGGTGGACATCGCGCATCAGCCAGATTTCAGGCCATTGGTTGGCGCCAGCGAGGCGGTTGGAAAGCACATGAAACGCGGCGCCATCATCACCTATGAATCCACCGTTTATCCCGGCGCCACGGAAGAGGTCTGCATCCCGATCCTGGAGAAGCATTCCGGCATGAAATGGAAGCAGGATTTCCACGTCGGATTTTCTCCCGAGCGCATCAATCCCGGCGATAAAGAGCATACGCTCACTTCGATTTTAAAAGTGGTATCCGGCGATGACGCGGACACGCTGGAGAAAATCGCACAGCTTTATGAGTCCATTATTACTGCCGGCGTACACCGCGCTTCCAGCATCAAGGTCGCAGAAGCGGCAAAGGTGATCGAAAATACCCAGCGCGACCTGAATATCGCCTTGATGAACGAGCTGGCGCTGATTTTTGACAAGCTCGGCATCGATACGCTGGAGGTGTTGCAGGCCGCCGGTACCAAATGGAATTTCCTCCCTTTCCGCCCCGGTTTGGTCGGGGGGCACTGCATCGGTGTGGATCCCTACTATCTCACCCACAAGGCGGAGATGATCGGCTACATCCCCCAAGTGATTTTGGCCGGTCGCCGCATCAACGACAGCATGGCAAAGTACGTTGCCGAACAAACGATAAAGCTGATTATCAAAGCGGGTTTGCATGTGAGCGGCGCCAAGGTCAATGTGCTCGGGCTGACCTTCAAGGAAAACTGCCCCGACCTGAGAAACTCCAAGGTCGCCGATGTGATCGCGGAGCTCCAGGCTTATGGCGTTGAAGTGCATGTTCATGACCCGGTGGCCGACGCGAAGGAAGCGCGCCACGAATATGGCGTGGAACTCGAAACTTGGGAAAACCTCCCACGGGCGGATGCGATTATCGCCGCAGTTTCACACCGGGAATTTATTGCCAGACCGCTGGGTGATTACCTGTCCAAGGTCATTGAAAAGGGTTGTTTCGTCGATGTGAAATCGCAGTTCGACCAGACCGCGCTCCAGGAGGCCGGCTTGAGAGTTTGGCGCCTTTGAACAGGTATAGACGGACGATCATGACAAAATATCAGGAAACCCGGCAGCACTTGAAGAATAATCAGCACCGCTGGCTGATTACAGGTGTTGCCGGTTTCATCGGCTCAAACCTGCTGGAAGCCCTGCTCAAGCTGAACCAGAAGGTGACCGGGCTGGACAATTTTTCGACCGGCTACCGGCACAACCTCGATCAGGTAAAAGAGTTGGTCGGCCCGGAGGCATGGCGCAATTTCAACTTGATCGAGGGCGACATACGCGGCCTCGAAGATTGCGCGAATGCCTGCAAGGATGTGGATTATGTATTGCACCATGCCGCCTTGGGATCCGTGCCGCGCTCTATTCAAGACCCGATTCTGACCAACGAAAACAATATTTCCGGCTTCCTGAACATGCTGGTGGCGTCCCGCGATGCCTCGGTCAAGCGCTTTGTTTATGCGGCGTCCAGTTCAACCTATGGCGACCATCCCAGCCTGCCCAAGGTGGAATCGGCAATCGGGAAGCCGCTCTCACCTTACGCGGTTACCAAGTATGTCAACGAGCTTTATGCCGATGTGTTTGCGCGCTGTTATGGCATCGAGCCCATCGGGCTGCGCTACTTCAATATCTTTGGCCCAAGGCAGGACCCGAATGGCGCTTATGCCGCAGTGATCCCGCAATGGGTGACCGCGCTTATCAGAAATCAAACTTTGCGCATCAATGGAGACGGTGAGACCAGCCGGGATTTCTGTTTTGTTGAAAATGTTGTCCAAGCGAATCTGCTCGCGGCTCTGACCGACAATCCGGAAGCCATCAATCAGGTTTACAACGTCGCGCTCAATGACCGTACGAGCTTGAACCAGCTCTACGAAATGATGCACTCGCTGCTCCTGGAGCAGTTTCCGCATCTTCAAAAGCACCGCCCCCAGTATGCGGATTTCCGCGAAGGCGATGTGCGGCATTCGCAGGCCGACATCTCCAAGGCCAGGAAGCTGCTGGGCTTCGAACCGACCCACCGGATCAATGAAGGGCTCAAACAAGCCATGGATTGGTACGTGGGTTACCTCGCGCCAAAGTAGTTCACCCAGCCTTGTAGGGGCGCGATTCATCACGCCCTGATCTATCCATGCACCTGATCTATCCATGCACCGGAAGAGGTGCGCGATGGCTTTGCTTGTTTCAGTCGATAAAAGATTCTGCGGGGTAATGCTCCAACCCGAATGCCTCGGCAACTTTTTTGTGCGTTATTTTCCCGCCGATAATGTTGAGCCCCTTCAATAGCGCCGGAGATTCCTTGATCGCCTGCTGGTATCCCTTGTCCGCCAGTTTCAGCACATAGGGCAAGGTTGCGTTGGTCAGCGCCAGTGTCGAGGTGATCGGTACGCCACCGGGCATATTGGCTACGCCGTAGTGGATCACGCCCTCCACGATGAATATCGGATTTTCGTGCGTGGTCGGATGCATCGTTTCGACACAGCCGCCCTGGTCGATGGAAACATCCACGATCACCGCGCCCGCGCGCATCGTCTTGATATCTTCCCGGCGAACCAATTTGGGCGCGACGGCGCCGTGTATCAACACCGCGCCGATGACCAGGTCGGCACCGGCAATTTGCTCCAACAAGTTATGCCGATCCGAAAATATCAGTTGCACGTTGGCGGGCATCACATCGCTCAAATAGCGCAGCCTTTCCAGCGAAACGTCGAGGAGGATGACTTGGGCGCCCAGCCCGGCTGCCATTTTTGCCGCATTGACGCCGACCACGCCGCCGCCGAGTATCACCACCCTGGCGGGCGGCACGCCCGGTACGCCGCCGAGCAAAATGCCGCGCCCGCCATACAGCTTTTCCAGATACCTGGCGCCTTCCTGCACCGCCATGCGCCCGGCCACTTCCGACATGGGTGTCAGCAGCGGCAATTCGCGCGATGGCAGTTCGACCGTTTCATAAGCGATGCAAACCGCGCCGGAAGCGATATGTGCCCTGGTCAACTGCTCGCTTGCGGCGAAATGAAAATAAGTGAAAATGACCTGGCCTGGCCGGATGCGTTTCCATTCCGGCTCGACCGGCTCTTTCACTTTCACGATCAGGCCGGATGCCGCCCAGACCGCATCGGCATCCCGTGCGATCTGCG
>SCPW01000328.1 GCA_004298605.1 Gallionella sp. | reverse complement strand
GGTGCAATGACCGCTGCCCTTCGACAAACTCAGGACAGGGTTTTGCGCCCTACACAAACTGCCTTCCTTCCTGTTCGTGGTATAGCTGCCGGGGCCCTGCGTGGTATGATGCGCACCTTGTCCGGTGCGCCCAGAAGCCGCCTGTTGCAACGATATCAGCGATGGATACAAAACATGAAAAGCAGTGAAATCCGCCAGAAATTCCTGGATTATTTTGCGTCAAAAGGACACACGGTAGTCGCCTCCAGTTCGCTGGTGCCGCACGAAGACCCGACGCTGTTGTTCACCAACGCGGGGATGAACCAATTCAAGGATGTGTTCCTCGGTTTCGACAAACGACCTTATACGCGCGCCGCGTCATCGCAGAAATGCGTGCGCGCCGGCGGCAAGCACAACGACCTCGAGAACGTCGGCTATACCGCGCGCCACCATACCTTCTTCGAGATGCTCGGCAACTTCAGCTTCGGCGATTACTTCAAGCGCGATGCGATCAAGTATGCGTGGGAACTGCTGACCGAGGTTTACCGGCTGCCCGCCGAAAAGCTCTGGGTGACGGTGTATGCCGAGGACGACGAGGCCCACGACATCTGGGTGAAGGAGATCGGCGTGCCTGCCGGGCGCGTGATCCGCATCGGCGACAACAAGGGCGCGCGCTACGCCTCGGATAATTTCTGGATGATGGGCGACACCGGCCCGTGCGGCCCGTGCACGGAAATCTTCTACGACCACGGCGCGGACATTTGGGGCGGCCCGCCGGGCAGCGCGGAGCAGGACGGCGACCGCTACATCGAAATCTGGAACAACGTGTTCATGCAGTTCAACCGCGACGAGCATGGCGTGATGCACCCGCTGCCCAAGCCGTCGGTGGATACCGGCATGGGGCTGGAGCGTATCTCGGCGGTGTTGCAGCATGTGCATTCCAACTACGAGATCGACCTGTTCCAGAATCTTATTTGCGCGGCGGCGCGGGTAAGCAATACCAGCGATCTCACCAACAATTCGCTCAAGGTGCTGGCCGACCACATCCGCGCTTGTTCTTTCCTTATTGCCGACGGCGTGATCCCCGGCAACGAAGGGCGCGGTTATGTGTTGCGCCGCATCATCCGCCGCGCGATTCGCCACGGCTACAAGCTCGGTGCGCGCGCGGCGTTTTTTCACAAGATGGTGCCGGATCTGGTTGGCGAAATGGGCGTGGCTTTCCCGGAATTGGCGGCGGCGCAGGTGCGCGTGATGGAGGTGCTCAAACAGGAGGAGGAGCGCTTCTTTGCGACCATCGAGCATGGTATGGCGATACTCGAGACCGACCTGGCGCAAATGGCACAGCAGGGCGGCAAGGTTTTCAACGGCGAAACCGCTTTTAAGTTACACGACACGTTCGGCTTTCCGCTCGACCTCACTCAGGACGTGTGCCGCGAGCATGGGGTTGCGGTTGATACGGCCGCTTTCGACAGGGCGATGGCGCAGCAGAAAGAGCAGGCGCGTGCCGCAGGCAAGTTCAAAATGGCGGTTAATCTGGAATACGCCGGGCCTGTCACCGCATTTCACGGTTACGAGTCGCTGGAAAGCAAGGGCAACGTGCTGGCTTTGTATAAAGACGGTGTGCAGGTCAATGAACTGAAGGAGGGCGAAACCGGTGTGGCGGTATTGGACGACACGCCGTTCTATGCCGAATCCGGCGGACAGGTCGGCGACCGCGGCGAGTTGCGCAGTGTGCACGGTATCTTCGCGGTGGAGGATACGCAGAAAATTCAGGCCAGCGTGTTCGGCCATCACGGCGTGGTGAAGACCGGCAAGCTGAGCGTGGGCAACAGCGTTGCCGCTCGCGTGGATGCGGGGGCGCGGGCGCGCACCGAGCGCAACCACTCGGTCACGCACCTGATGCACAAGGCGCTGCGCGAAGTGTTGGGCGGCCATGTGCAGCAGAAAGGCTCGCAGGTTGACCCGGACAAAACGCGCTTCGACTTCGTGCATACCCAACCGGTGACCGATGCGGAAATCCGCACCGTGGAAGCGTTGGTGAATGCCGAAATTTTGGCCAACACCGCAACCGATGCGCGCGTGATGGGGATCGAGGACGCGCAGAAGACCGGCGCGATGATGCTGTTCGGCGAGAAATACGGCGACGAAGTGCGCGTGCTGGGCATCGGCTCTTCGCGCGAACTGTGCGGCGGCACGCACGTCAAGCGCACCGGCGATATCGGCTTGTTCAAGATCGTCGCGGAAAGCGGCGTTGCGGCCGGGGTGCGGCGCGTCGAAGCGGTGACCGGCGAGGGCTCGCTGGCGTTGGTGCAGCAGCAGGAAATGCAATTGCAGCAAGTGGCGGATGCGGTAAAAGCGCAGCCGCAGGAAGCCGCCGCGCGCATCGCGCAAATCCTCGATAACGTGAAATCGCTGGAAAAAGAACTGGCGCGGCTGAAATCGAAACTGGCCAGCGCGCAAGGCGACGATCTGGTCAATCAGGCAGTGGAAACCAACGGCGTCAAAGTGCTGGCCGCGCTGCTGGAAGGCGCGGATGCCACCGCATTGCGCGAAACGCTGGACAAGCTGAAAGACAAGCTCAAGACAGCGGCGATTGTGCTGGCGTCGGTAAGCGACGGCAAGGTCAGCCTGATCGCCGGCGTGACCTCTGATTTGACCGCAAAAATCAGGGCGGGCGAACTGGTGAATAGTGTCGCGCAACAGGTTGGCGGCAAAGGCGGGGGGAGACCGGATATGGCGATGGCGGGCGGCACGCAACCCGAGCATCTGACTGCGGCGTTGGCCTCCGTTCCGGCTTGGGTGCAGGCGAAGTTATAGTTGCCTGGCTTTGGCAGGGTGGGCGCAGCGCACCAAGGCATTTGCGCGGGTTACCGGATACAGGCCAGCCTGAACAGGTTGAATGCACCGGTTTTCGGCAGGACACTGGATTTTTTCGTGGGTAACTCTCATACTGGCAAAAACTGCGGCGGCGCGATCCGCGATCTTAGTGATCTTATTTTTACCATGAGATAGTTTATGTCCATCCCACTGCGCATGTTGTCGATCAGGATTCCAGATGAGGTTGCAGGCCGGTTGCTGGATGAATTGCGCCAGGGCGGCTTTGATCCCCATCACCATAGTGCAGATACCCTGGACGATCTGGAGAGGATGCTCGCGGAGCATTGGGATGCGCTGATCATCGAATGCTCACCGGCCCGCCGGGGCATGCTTGAACGCCGCTCCAGGGCGCGCGTCGGCCAACGCCATAAAATCGAATGTCCGCCGGCTTACCAGAGTGTGCTTGAGCAGGTTGACAGCCTGCTGCGCACGAGGGGGCTGGACATCCCGCTGCTGGCCTATCTGGATAATGCCGAACATGACCATGTCGTTGGCGCGATGCGCGCGGGCGCGCGGGATATTATCTGCCCGCACAGCCTCGCGCGGCTGGTGCCGATCATGCGGCGCGAACTGAAACTGCTCGGACAGCGCAACCGCGAGCGCGAGCTGCTGGCTGCCGACCACTTTTCGCAAGAGCTTGACCGGTTGATCCTGCGGGACATGGACAGGGCTCCGCTGGTGACGGAAATCTGCCAGCGGATTGCCGAACTGTTCGAATTCAAGCTGGTCTGGGCCGGCATGAAGGAAGCCGATGGGACAGTCAGTATCGCCGCCGCGGCAGGGGAGACCGCATACCTGGAAGGATTGTGCGTGCGCTGGGACGATGCGCCGGAAGGGCGCGGCCCGGTGGCGCGGGTAATTTCCCAGGACTATCCCTGTTC
>SCPW01000327.1 GCA_004298605.1 Gallionella sp. | reverse complement strand
TGTGCCTGGCCGCCAGTGGGTGCATCAAGCCCACCCAGCAACGCAGCCCGGAAAAACGAACCCGTTGGCACATAGCTGCGTTCACCCTTCTTCTCGGCTGTTTTATGAACCGCTTCAGGAATGATTACCTTGCCATCGCTCACTTCGAACGAGACGATGCCCGGTGGTCTGGGCGCAGGCGGCAGCTCGATGGCTTTGCTTTCCGTTTCCTGACTCACAGGGGGCGGCAACACCATTGTCCGTGCCTCACGAGGCATGGGCTGCGGCGCTGGCGGCATGGGGATGGCCGGGAGTTGCGCGGGCTTCGCTGACGGCGGATTCTTCTCGATGGTGTCAACCTGCTGGCGCAATCCCTGGATCATGTCCTCCATCTGCCGCATCTGTTCCGAGGACTTGCTCATCCAGATGTCGCGCGGATCGGCCTGGGCACCTGGCGCATTGATGGGCATGGGCTGCGGGCGGGCTTGCGGCGTGCCTTGAGGGAGTTGAACCGGCTTATCCCAGATCAGCACACCACCGAAGACGAGCAGCAGGAAAACCGACGCACCGAGCACCAGAATCAGGTACTGGCGACGCTTGGGCGACAGGTTGGAAACCGCAGTCGCGAGCCGACTTTTGGGCGCTTCAGCCATCACGCCCCTCCAGCACCACCATGACATTGGTCGCCTCGCCGGGTTCCAGTTCGAGCGAGTCCACCATGACCGCTAGGACACCGCGTCGGTACAGTTCGCGCTCATCAATGACCATCCGCGACGATGACACATTGGTCAGATTGTATTTTTCCCCGAGCAACGCGCCCTCCAGTGTCCTTACAAGAACAAAGCGGGCTTCGTTCCAGAGCGGAACAATCTCTAGAGTGTCTCTGGCGGTCATGTCTTCGGGTTCGGCACCCCGCTCAAGCGCCAGCATCACGCGGCGGATCGCGGCGTTGCGCGAGTCGTCGGCATTGAATGCTTTTCCTTCGACGCGTGCGCGACTGCGGTCACGGATGACCAGCGTCTCGGCAGGCACGTCAGCGACCTTGAGCATCAGCTTCCAGTGGCGGCCGGCATCGTCGGCGACAAAAACGCTGAAGATTGGCTTGTCCGTGTTCGGCTTGAGATAGGCGGCGCCGGTCTCTTTGTCCGGGGTGACGAGGAATTCGCCCTCGACTCCCTGGATGCGGCGAATCTTGCGGCCTTCAACCCGAATCAGGTTGGGCTCGCTGCGCGACACGGTGGCGATCAACCCGTCATCCGGGCTGCCCTCAAGATATTGCCCGGCAAAAACCGGAACCGAGACGCTACCGAGGAGCAGTGCCAGCGCCATTGCTGGCACCAAACGGATCCTGGTCGCTGGTTTCCTTGAACTCTGATACATGGAGCCTCCCATTTAGATAACGAAAGCCGACGACGTAGGTGGTCTGCTTCTCTGATGCTTTCTTGTCCCCGACCCAGGTCAGGAGAACGCCGGTGAGCGCCACTTTCATGCCCGCCTCGTCCGCCATCACCGATTGCGGCGAGAACTGGGTTGCGACATTGTTCTTGCGGATGAACTCCGTCCGCGCGCCGTACTCGGCCTGCAAGCGCCCGTACTCACTCGGGGCGGCATATTTCAGGAACAAGTCCTTCTGGTAATCCGCCACATGGGGCGTCACATTGAGTGCAAGCCCCGCATACCAGTAAGCCATTTCCTGCAGGTACTCTGCGGAGACTTTCTGGCCGCTGACCCAGAAGGTCTTGTGTACCTCGGGAGGCACCAGAATGGTTCTCTCCGAACCCGCCACGCTGAGCGATGCACCGGCGTTGGCGAGCAAGGCCAGCACGAGACCGCCCACGGCAATACGCATGAATAATATTTCTGCGCGCTGGTTGTCCCGTTCGGCGGTGAATTTGGCGAGCTTCATCGGTCACCCCAAAAAGTAGCGATGATGGGATGGCGGCGTCGCGCGGGCGCGTATCACGATCCAGCTCGGCAGCCACCAATAAAGCGCATGCA
>SCPW01000326.1 GCA_004298605.1 Gallionella sp. | reverse complement strand
CGCCACAACAAAATGAGCTGTTGCCCGAGCCAACACGGCCAGTCGCCTCGGCCGCACCGGAAACCCGGGCACGCGAGGAAGGCGAATTTTTCAATAAAACCGCTATCGGTTTCTGGCGGTACTCCGCGCGCTTTGACGACCTGACCGATGCGGACGCCGCCGGCAACCCGGTGCGCCGCCCAAATCAGGGAGCTTACTTTCTGGCAGAGCGCACCTTGTCCGTCGAAAGCAACCGCCCATCGCAGGGGTTGTCCGGCTTTGTCCGTTTTGGTACGGCGAGCCGGGACATTCACCAGGCTGACTGGACGGGGAGTATCGGATTACGCTACCACGGCTTGATTCCCGGGCGCGACGACGATATTGCCGGCATGGCAGTCACGGTCAATCATGCCGGCGACAAATATCGGCGCATCACCCCCGGCCCGAGCAGAGAAACGGATGTGGAAGCGACTTACCGTGCGCAGATCAATCCCTGGCTCGCTCTGCAACCTGTGCTGCAATATATCTCCAACCCCAATATGGACGCGGCGTTGGGAAATGTATGGATAATCGGTGCGCGGCTTGAGGTGGCGTTTTGAAAGGCTTGCAATCTGCCCGCACAACGCCGGGTTGGTTCTTGGTTACGCCCATTGTACAATCGTGCGCCGGCGATTGCGGGCGCAAGCGCAGCAATGAAGACCGAGCCATATCCGGGAGGATAACCGGCTTGACCGCATAGTTAACAGGAGAGGCATATCATGTTGAACCGCATGGACTTTGTCAGCAAGCAGTCAATAAGAAAAAAAGTCAGCTTCACTATAGCCCTCATATTTGCGCTGGTGATAATCACCATCACCGGCTACAGCATCCAGCGGGGGAAGTCCCAGATAATGGAGCGGGTGCAGCAGCAGGCCGATGACATGACCACCATGTACTTCGACAGCATGAACACGATGATGCTGACAGGGACAATGGATCAGCGCCAGATCATCAGCCAGAAAATGCTTGCCAGGGAGGGTGTGCTGGAGGCCCGCGCCCTGCGCGGCAGGCCGGTCATTGACCAGTTTGGCCCCGGCAGATCCGAAGATGCGGCCAGGGATGATTTGGACAGGCGCGCCCTGAATGGCGAGCATATAAACGAAATCATCGAAAAAAACGGCAAAAAAATACTCACCGTCATCACACCCTTCAGGGCAACCGAAAATACGCGGGGGGTGAATTGCCTGAAGTGCCACACCGTGGCCAGCGGCGATGTCAACGGGGCTGTCCGCGTCAGCTACTCGCTCGACAAGATGGATGAAATTATCCGCCACGAGCTTTGGATGGCCATCGGCGGGAGCATCGTTTTCCTTGCCGTGGGACTGATATTCATCAATCTGATGCTGAAGAGCTGGATTGTAAATCCGTTGCACAATCTTATGGGCGCCGTGTCGAAAAGGGCGAAGGGCGACCTTGCCGCAAGGGTCACGGACATCAAGTCGGATGACGAGCTCGGAAAGCTGGCGCACGCGTTCAATGACATGTCCGACGTTATGGATGCGGCGGCGGACGGGGAGCATGAACGGATTCTGCGCGAACAGGCCGCCGCCGAGGAGCTGAGGGCAAAGGTGGATGCGCTGCTGGAAGTGTTGAGAAAGGTATCGTCCGGGGATTTCACGGCCCAAGTGGGCTTTACCGGAAAAGACGCCATA
>SCPW01000325.1 GCA_004298605.1 Gallionella sp. | reverse complement strand
GCCACCAGCACGCAGGGCGCTTCGGGCGACAAATTTTCCAGGCCGCGCACCACGAGGGGCGTAGCGGTCAGGCGCGCAAACAGTCGTGCAATCGCGTGGCTTGCTGCCCAGCTCCACGCGGGGCGGGGCAGCAGCGCGGCGGCCAGCCAGATCGAGGGCGCGATTATCCAGAACAACGCCCAGGTGTAGGCGGCGTAGAACACATCGGACACCAGCCTGATGCTGCGGCGCATTTGCGGCGCGATGCCGGCCCACGCGAGGCGCGCGACCTGCCACCACACCGCGCGCGTTGGTGCTGCGCCTTTCTCGAACAATTCGCGGCAAGCCGCGCGGCGGATTTTGCCGCTCGATGTTTTGAGCACACTGTGGATAGGCGCGAGCATGATGTTGTCCGCCGCGATGCCCAGTATGTCCAGCGTCAGCGCGCCGATCTTGTCGCGCAATGCTTCCAGTTGCGCCGGGGCAGTTTCGCGCGTTTCGGCCAGCACCACCAGGCGCTCGGTGCCGGTGGCGGGATCCGGGCTGCCGAACACCGCGACGCAGCCTTTGCGGATGCCGGGAATCTCTCCGATGGCGTCTTCCAGTTCATAGGGATAGATGTTGCGCCCGGCGCGGATGATGAGGTCTTTCGAGCGCCCGGTCAGGTAGATGTCGCCCCCGGCCTGATAGGCGAAATCGCCGGAATCCAGCCATTCGCCGTGGAACAGCAGCCCGGTTTGCTCCGGGTTGCGGAAGTAGCCGCCGGTGGCGGAAGGCCCCTTGAATTCGAGGCGGCCTTCCACGCGTTCGCCCAGCTCGCGCCCGGTGGCATCGACGATCCTGATTTCGTGGCCGGGCAGCGGGCGGCCGCAGGCCGGGATGCGCAACACGTCTTGCTCGCCGCTGGCTGCCGGTTCGGCATGGCCGGTGCGCATGAAGCTGTCGCGCTTGATGCGGTCGATCAGCGGCCCGCGCCCCGGCGGCGGGAAAGCCAGCCCCACCGAACATTCGGCCAGCCCGTATACCGGCGCAATCGCTTCGGGGCGCAAGCCGTAATGGCCGAAACGTTGCGCGAAATGCGCGATGGTTTCCGGGCTGACCGGCTCGGCGCCGTTGAAGGCCATGCGCCAGCTCGACAGATCCAGCCCCGCGAGTGCGCTGTCCGGTATCTTGCGCAGGCACAGTTCGTAGCCGAAATTGGGCGATGGCGAAAGCGTGCCGCGATGCTTGTGGATCGCCCACAGCCAGCGTTCCGGGCGCGCCAGAAAGGTCAGCGGCGACATCACCACCAGCGGAAAAGCGTGGTACAGGCTGCCCAGCCACGCGCCGATCAGCCCCATGTCGTGGTACAGCGGCAGCCAGCTCACAAACACGTCGGTGGATGTGGCCTGCGTCGCCTGCCCCATCGCGCGGATGTTCGCCAGCAAATTGGCATGGGTCAGCGCGACACCCTTGGGGTTGCCGGTGCTGCCGGAGGTGTACTGGAGCAGCGCGATGTGCTCGGGCTTGAGCGGGATTCCTGTCGCGCGCCCGGCGCCGGATAACTCCGCCACCGTAACCACACTGCGCAATGTCTCCACCTGCGCCTTGAGCAGCCGCGCCACAGACTTTGCCTCGGGCACGGTAATCAGGATAGTGGCGAGCGCATTGGAGAGTATGCCCGCATGGCGCCGCAGGTGATCCTCGATCTGCGCAGGGCGGGCCGGTGGGTAAATCGGCACCGGCACGCCGCCCGCCAGTAACACACCGAAGAAGCAGCGGAAATATTCCAGGCTGGTGGGCAGCATGATCGCCACCGACTGGCCCGGCTGCAATTCGCGCGCCAGCAGCCCCGCCGCGATTTGCTCCGCGCCGTCGCGCAGCCCGGCGTAACTTAGCGCGGTTTCGTTGCCCTCCGCATCCAGCAACGTGATGTGCGTCCGGTCGGGATGGGCGCGCACGTGCCAGTCGAGCACTTCCGGTAATGTAAGCGCATTTGCCGGTACGGCTTGCACCCAAGCCGGTGCTTCGATTCTTTGCACGTCAGTTGGCTGCGCGATGGCAGGAGAAGCGGCCAGCACCGCCTGGAGCAAATCGCGCGGAGTTTCGGCGGTGGCGAATATTTGTTCCGGCAG
>SCPW01000324.1 GCA_004298605.1 Gallionella sp. | reverse complement strand
TGATTTTCAATTGTAGGGGCGCGATTTAACCAGCCACTTACCCATCGTTTTTTTGATGGGTTAGTGGAATGGCTATGCAAAGCTATCGCGCCCTGATCGCTATTGGGCGCCAGCCCTCTATCTAACTTTCCCCCAGAGGGGGAAAGGACAATCGTTCCCTCTCCCTTTGGGAGAGGGTTTGGGTGAGGGTCGAATTGCTCCCCTACGTCGTTCAACACCACAATGCCATGGATATGATTTGGCATCACCACGAAAGAATCCAATTCGATGCATGAATAATGCTCGGGTATCGCGCCCCATATGTCCCGCACCAAACGTCCGGCATCGTTCAAATGCATCACATCCCCCACTATCGCGCCAAACAAACATGCCTTTTTCTGCGCACATAGCGTTATGAAATATGCTCCGGCCTGCGAATAATCGTAGCTGCGCAACCGGATGGAACGGCGATGGTGGATGTCGGGGTTGAATGCCGATGTGTCGGGTTGTGCATCGGGCGCGATGAATCGCGCCCCTACGAGCGGTTCAGTTTCTGCATTCACGGGCGATTGAATTTTCATATTTACGGATAATTTGATTGCCGCATCATTTTTGATTATCACCCTGTAGGGGCGCGATTTATCGCGCCCTGTTTGTCACGCCATCGTTGATTTTGGGCGCAATGAATTGCGCCCCTACATTTTTCTGTTGTTTTGGGCGTGATGAATCACGCCCCTACTTCCAGCAACGCGCCGATCTCTTGCAGCGATGGTAGCTCCTGCAAGGCGCGCAGATTCAGGTCGTCGAGCATTTGCTTGGTGGTGGCGAACAGTTCTGGCCTGCCGGGTGTATCGCGCGTGCCGACAACTTCAACCCAGCCGCGCGCTTCCAGCGTTTTGAGAATTTGCGAAGACACCGCCACGCCGCGTATTTCCTCGATGTCGCCGCGCGTGACGGGCTGGTGGTAGACGATGATGGCCAGCGTTTCCAATACAGCGCGCGAGTAGCGCGGCGGTTTTTGCGGGTTGAGCCGGTCCAGGTAGGGCTGCATTTCCGGCCTGGCGCGAAACCGCCAGCCGCTGGCCACGCGGGTCAATTCCACGCCGCGCCCTTGCCAGTCCAGCGCCAGTTCTTCGAGTATCACCTCCAGTTGGCGGCTGTCCAGCGACACGTCGCTGAGTTTTTTTAATTCCGACATAGATAATGGTTCCGCGGTCGTCAGCAGCGCGGCTTCGAGCACGCACTTGAATTGCTGCGAGTTCATGCGCCCGCCAAACAAATCCGTTTTGATCGGATTTTCCAATGAAGGCAGATCGCCTTCGGGGGACGCTTTGAGTTTGAATCCCCCAATCGGCCCGCCTGTTTCTGGCGCAGGTTCAGGGCGTGTTGCCGGTCGAGAATCACTCATCGGCAATGGCTCGATTTGTTCGGACATAGATGCTCCCAAATATTTCGCTTTGCTGGATTTCCACCAGATATTCTTTGGATAATTCGAGGATAGCGATGAAGGTGACGACCAGTTTCGGCACACCGCTTTCCGGGTCGAATAACCGCTCGAAAGCGACATATTCACCGCCCTTCAAACAGCGCAGCACATGCGTCATTTGTTCGCGCACCGAAAGTTGGTCGCGGCGCACTTTGTGATGTTTGTTGAGCTTGGCGCGCGCCAGCAGCCCCAGCCATGCCTGGCGCAAATCTTCCACGCCGACTTCCGGCAAGCGTTCCTGCGCGGTGCGTTCGATCAACACTTGCACGATCGCAAAATCGCGTCCGGCTTGCGGCAATTCGTTGAGCCGCTGCGCGGCCAGTTTCATTTGCTCGTATTCCAGCAAACGGCGCATCAGTTCGGCGCGCGGGTCTTCGCCGCTTTCTTCGCTGACCTTGGGCGGGCGCGGCAGCAACATGCGCGATTTGATTTCGATCAGCACCGCCGCCATCAGCAAATATTCCGCCGCTAACTCCAGGCGATGCTGCTGCATCAGCTCGATGTAGCCCATGTATTGCCGGGTCAATTCCGCCATCGGAATATCCAGCACGTCGAGGTTGTGCTTGCGGATCAGATACAACAACAAATCCAGCGGCCCCTGAAAGTTTTCCAGCACCAGTTCCAGCGCGTCCGGCGGAATATACAAATCCTGCGGCAACTCCAGCAACGGCTCGCCGTGGATGCGGGCATAAGGGATCAGTTGCAGTTGGGTGTCATTCATCGTAGCGCTCTGAACGCAACAATGTCGAGGTCCGCTACACGTAGCGCCCGCAACGCCTCCTCATGACCGCAAGTCATAAAGCACCTTTCCCTCCCTGAACGCCCAGTACAGCAAAGTTCCCGGCACTTGGCTGCGGCGGGATGCCTCTTGGTCAGAATAGACCGGTACATCCACGCCTATGCCAACATCACCTACCACCCTGTGCAACCGGATCATTTCTTCAAACTTGTTGGCTACCTCTCGTTCGATCACCATCAAATCCAAATCAGAATCCTCGGTCGCATCGCCGCGCGCGCAGGAGCCGAACAAGATCACCTTGCTCGGGCTGGCCGCCGCGGCCAGCCGCTCGACGGCCTGTTGTATCTGTTCACCTGAAATCATTCCAACCCTCCAAGTTAACCGCTACGCAGTTTAGCCGAAGGCAGCTAACCGGCTGCACGTTTGCGGGCAGACCGGATTGGGCGTGAAGCCAGGCCAGTTGACTGTGCGAGCTCCAGCAGGCCGCGCAGCGCATCATTGACGGCTTGTGCATTCGGAAATGCTTTTTGCACATCTGGCGAAATAACAACCACGTTGGATGCCTCGCGGCAACGCTGTGCATACTTTCCGCGCACCATTTCGCCAAAATCTTCCCGCCGATACTCAGCACGAAGTTCGTCTTGTTCCGGTTTAACTTTTTTCATAAATTCTCCTTTCAGCCCGTGTTGCGGGACGTGCACTAATGATGCGGATTTTGCCGCTGCGTTCTGTGTGAGAAACCGCCAGGACGCGATTCGCAGCAGACAGACCGAATGTGATAAAGCGATGCTCACCAAGGGAACGATCGGGATCACGACCGGTGAGAGATAAGTCGTCTTCAAAAACAGTCGATGCCTCCTCAAAAGACACCTTGTGCTTGCGAAGGTTCGCAGCAGCCTTGGTTTCTTCCCATTCAAAATTCATCGTACTCCTTAAATCCGTGGTCTGTTCCCTATTGGTTAACAAGCTGACCCTATTGCCTTTCAATCGAGTCCAACCCTATTGCTGTCCGGTTCGGCTTTCTGATAGAACGCGAGAGAGGGTTCGAGTGTGCCGGTGCAGCGTTTGAGGTGGTCGGTGCCGAGTAGCATAATTCTCCTATATAGCATTGCTCGGAGCGGGGTAATTCCAATTTTTCAATCAATAATCCGTATCGAGCCACACCCACCCCCATCCTAACCTTGAAGGGGAAGAGACGATTGCCCCCTCCCTTTCAAGGGGAGGGTTGGGGTGGGGATGGGTTCTCATCGCGCCCTTTTTATATGCGAACAGTTCAGGGCGCGATGAATCGCGCCCCTACAGAATTATTGTCTCTACGCTTTGCACAACATCCGCATCCGTAGCCTCAAAGAGCTTAGCTGTAGCTCAGCCCCATCGCCTCGCGCACATCGCGCATCGTCTCGGAGGCCAGTTTGCGCGCCTTTTCGCAGCCGTCGGCGATGATGTTGCGCACCAGCGCGGGGTCGTCCAGATACAGTTGCGCGCGTTCGCGCATCGGGCGCTGTTCGGCCAGCACCGCGTCGATCACCGGCTGTTTGCATTCGATGCAGCCGATGCCGGCGCTCTTGCAACCCTGCATGACCCATTGCTTGGTCTGTTCGTTGGAATACACCAGATGCAACGGCCATACCGGGCATTTGTCCGGGTCGCCGGCATCGGTGCGGCGAATGCGCGCCGGGTCGGTCGGCATGGTGCGGATTTTCCTGCTGACGCTGGCCTCTTCTTCGCGCAGCGTGATGGTATTGCCATAAGATTTGGACATTTTATGCCCGTCCAGGCCGGGCATTTTCGACGCGGCGGTGAGCATCGCTTGCGGTTCGGACAGGATCATCTTGCCGCCGCCTTCCAGATAACCGAACAGGCGTTCGCGGTCGCCGTGGCTCAGGCTCTGCTGCTCGTCCAGCAAGGATTTGGCGGACTCCAATGCCTCGTCGTCGCCCTGCTCCTGATAGCGGGTGCGCAGTTCGGCGTACAGCTTGGCCTTTTTCCCGCCGAGCTTTTTGACTGCGGCTTCGGCCTTTTCCTCGAAGCCGGGTTCGCGCCCATAGATGTGGTTGAAGCGGCGCGCGATCTCGCG
>SCPW01000323.1 GCA_004298605.1 Gallionella sp. | reverse complement strand
GCCCGCAAGTCCAGCAATCGTAATTGCGCATGTGCGTACACAAACATATTTTGTCTTTGACGGAAATTTTCTTGGCATGGGGGTGTAATGCCTGTTCGCGGTTATATGCGTCGATGTACGAGCAATTTCCGGTTGCGTCCAGGATGTAGCCATACGCCTCGCAGTTGGGGCGGATGCCGGAGCCGATCGCGGGGCAATTTTTCAGCATGCGCATCGGATAGCCGGTCGGCGACAGCATGTTTACCTCGATATCTTCCTCGCTGGCCCTGAAGTATTCCTGCTGCACTTTTTCCGGGATGCCGCACTCTTTGGCGACGGTAAAGCGCGTCGCCACCTGCACGGCCGCCGCGCCTTTTTCCAGAAAGTTTGCCGCGTCGCTGCCGGTAAAAATCCCGCCGGCAGGAATCAGCGGTATATCCAGATGTTCGCTTTGCAGGTATTGCTGAATCTCGGCAAAAATGGTGTACAAATCATATTGCGCCCAGTCCAGGCCAAAGCCCAGATGCCCGCCCGCCAGAGGCCCTTCCACCACGACAAAATCGGGTAACCGGTCAAGCTTTGCATTTTTTCGCAGGAATAATTGCAGGGCGCGCAGCGAGGAAACGATGATGCCCAGCTTGGCATCGCGGAAGCGCGGGTGGTCTTCCATCAACGCAAACGAGCCGAGATGCAGCCCCGCCGCCAGTGTGACGCCGTCGATGCCCTCATCCAGCGCGACCCTCAGGCGGGTGCGCAGCGTTTCGCGCGGCGCGTTCATGGTGAGCTTTTCCATGCAGTTGACGAAAATCATGCCCTCGCCGCGTTTGGCTTCCATGGTTCTTCTGACGTGCAAGCGTGTCGCCTCGGCAACCTGCGCCAGATCAAACTGCACGATCGCCTTATCGGTTTTTTCGATGTTGAGCTTGTATTGCTTTTGCTTGATGCTGACAAATTTTGTTTTGTAATGGCGGTCCGTCACGGTGGGCAGCATCGCATCGGAAATATGCCCGACACCGCCCAGCCTCGCGGCCTCCAACGCCAACTCGGCAGTGGAAATATCCACGCCCATCCCGCCTATCATGATCGGCACCAGCTCACGCTTGCCAAAGCGCAGGCGGAAATCATCCACACGTTTCATTACTGCCATCCCCCGACTGCTCCCCGTTAATTCGGGGATGCAAAAATATTGTTATGTGTACACCAAAGAGCGAAGGATGCCACAGATAGGGTAATACTGAAAGTAAAGGGGGATTTTAAAGGCGGTTTTTCGGGGCGACGCCGACCGAAAAACTACTTGCCAAGCAAGTCGCGCAGCGCGTCCGCGAGGTTTGCGAAGGCAAAGCGGTAATGCGCCGCTTCCATTTTTCCGGGCAGCGCCCTTTGGCCTTCCAGCAGCAGGCTAGCGCGTTCGCCCATGGCCAATTTCAGCAATACCGCCGGCGCGGCGAACGGGGCAGGGCGATGCAGCGCCGCCGCCAGGGATGCGGTGAATTCCGCATTGGTGACAGGTTGCGGCGCGGCCATATTGTATGGCCCGCTGGCACGGCCATCGCGCAACAATTTGAGCGTCATTGCCACATAGTCGTCGGTATGCACCCAGCTCATCCACTGTTTGCCATCGCCGAGCCGCGCGCCCAGGCCGAGCTTGAACGGCGGCAGCATCTTTCCGAGCAGGCCGCCATCGTTGCTCAATACCGGGGCGGTGCGCAGCAGGCACACGCGCACTCCCGCGCTTTCCGCAACCCGCGCCGCGTCTTCCCATGCCTTGCACAACTGCGCGGCAAAACCCTCACCGGCATCGGCGGACTCATCCAGCACCGCATCGCCGCGATCACCGTAATAACCCACCGCCGACCCGCTCAATAAAACTGCCGGCTTGTGTTCGGCAGCAGCAATACGCCGCACCAGCTCTCCGGTGAGAGTGACGCGGCTTTCCCACAAGATTTGTTTGCGCCGCGCCGTCCAGCACGCATCAACGATCGGCTCGCCCGCCAGGTTGATGACCGCATCAAAAGTTTGTCCGGGCTGCCATTGTGCGAGCGATGACACTGCGTGAACCCCCGCGCCGCATTTGGCTTGAACAGAAGCCGGGCTGCGGCTGAGCACGGTCAATTCATGCCCGTCGGCCAGCAATGCCTTGCACAGTTGCCGGCCGATCAGCCCCGTGCCGCCAGTGATGAAAATGTGCATATTTTCCTCTTGCAAAACCCGTTATGATTCCGCACATGCCGGATCATACTCCAACAAACGCCGACCTTCTTGCGCGCAGCCTGTCCGCCGTCTGGCATCCCTGCTCGCAGATGAAACGTTACGAAAGTTTCCCGCTGGTGCCGGTTGCGCGCGGCGCGGGCGTGTGGCTGTACGACTACGAAAGCAAGCGTTATCTGGATGCCGTCAGCTCCTGGTGGGTGAACCTGTTCGGGCACTGCAACCCGCGCATCAACACCGCGCTGCGCGACCAGCTTGAAACGCTGGAGCACGTGATGCTGGCGGGCTTCACCCACGGGCCGGTCGTAGAGCTTTCCGAGCGCCTGCGCGACTTGGCGCCGGCTGGCTTGGGGCATTGTTTCTATGGCTCGGATGGCGCATCGGCAACGGAAATCGCGCTGAAGATGAGCGCGCATTACTGGCGCAACAGCGGCAAGGCAGGCAAGACGCAATTCATCAGCCTGGAAAACAGCTACCACGGCGAAACATTGGGCGCGCTGTCGGTCACGGACGTTGCGCTGTTCCGCGATGCTTACGGCGCGCTGATCCGGCAGCAGGCCACCGTACCCAGCCCGGACTGGCGCAATGCCGACGCCGGAGAAAGCGCCGAAGCCTATGCGCTGCGCTGCGCCGCCTCGCTCGAACAGCACTTGCTGCAACATCATGCGCGATTGGCCGCATTCATCATCGAACCGCTGGTGCAGGGCGCGGCGGGCATGGCGATGTACCACCCGGTTTATTTGCGGCGCGCGCGCCAGCTTTGCGACGAATATGGCGTGCATCTGATCGCCGACGAAATCGCGGTCGGCATGGGGCGCACCGGCACGTTGTTCGCCTGCGAGCAAGCAACCGCCTCCTCACATGACAAGGGGATGGCTGGGGAGGGGTTGGGCATGACCCCGGATTTTCTGCTCCTGTCGAAAGGCATCACCGGCGGTTACCTGCCGCTGTCGGTGGTGATGGCGCGCGACGAAATTTATCAGGCGTTTTACGCCGACGAGGCCGCGCGCGGTTTTCTGCATTCACATTCCTATACAGGCAATCCGCTGGCCTGCCGCGCCGCGCTGGCGACGCTGGATATTTTCGCGCAGGATAATGTGCTTGCCGCGAACCGCTGCAAAGCGGCGTACCTGAATCGGGCCGCGCAGCCGCTGCGCGAACATCATGCGGTGCGCAACTGGCGCAACACCGGCATGATCTGGGCGTTCGAGGTTGACAGCCCGCACCGCGATTTCGCGCAGCGCTGCTTTGCGCTCGCGCTGCAAAACGGATTGCTGCTGCGCCCCGTCGGCAAAACGGTTTACTTCATGCCGCCCTACGTCATCAGCCACGAAGAAATGGATGTGCTGGTGGGCCGCACGTTGCATACCATCAACCAACTGGCCTGAGCCTATGCGAAGCCTGTTTTCCGTATTGCTTATCGGTTTGTGTTTATCCGGCCAAGCCATCTCGGCAGCCCTGCCCAAACCGGTCCGCGATGAACTCCGGCGCGCCGACATACCTTTGGACAGCGTCGGCGCCGTGGTACAGCAAACCCATGTCCATCGCCCTATTGTCGAACAGAACGCCATGCGGGCGATGAATCCGGCTTCGACCATGAAACTGCTTACGACTTTCGCGGCCCTGGAAACGCTCGGCCCGGCGTATCGCTGGAAAACCGAGGCCTATCTTGACGGCAAGCTGGAGGGCGGCGTGCTGTATGGCAACCTGGTATTCAAGGGCTATGGCGATCCCGGGCTGACCCTCGAACAATTCTGGCTGTGGCTGCGCGAATTGCGCCAGCGCGGACTGCGCGAAATTCGCGGCGACGTGATACTGGACCGCAGTTTTTTTGAGGCCATCAACCACGATCCGGCGGAATTTGATAACGATCCAACGCGCGCGTACAACGTCGGCCCGGATGCGCTGTTACTGAACTTCAACGCGCTGCGCCTGCGCCTGATACCGGAGATCGGAAGAGC
>SCPW01000322.1 GCA_004298605.1 Gallionella sp. | reverse complement strand
CAACGGCGCGGCGGTGATGGTGGATTGCATGACCGACAACAAAACCCGCACCGTCGCGGAAGTGCGCCACGCCTTCTCGAAGAATGGCGGCAACCTGGGAACGGATGGCTCGGTGTCGTTCCTGTTCACCCATTGCGGGCAAATGATTTTTGCGCCGGGCACCGACGAAAACGGCCTGATGGAAGTCGCGCTGGATGCCGGTGCGGAAGACATCTCGACCAACGACGACGGCAGCATCGAAGTGATCACCGCACCCCATGATTTCGTCACGGTGAAGCAGGCGCTCGAAGCGGCGGGATACAAACCGGAACTGGCCGAAGTGACGATGAAACCGGCCAACGAAGTGTCCTTTACCGGCGACGATGCGGCGAAGATGCAGAAGCTGCTCGATGCGCTGGAAAACCTCGACGATGTGCAGGAAGTGTATACGACGGCGTCCATTGAAGAATGATGAGTGAGGAGTGCGGAATGCGGAATGGCCACCCTGACGCTCCGCACGCTGAACCCCGCACCCCGCAATCCACAATCCGCATTTTAGGAATTGACCCCGGCCTGAGAGTGACGGGTTTTGGCGTGCTGGACAAAGTCGGGCAGCAGTTGGTTTATGTCGCCAGCGGCTGCATCAAGACACCGGACGGCGAGCTGCCGGAGCGTCTGAAAGTCATCCTGAATTCATTGGGCGAAGTCATCGCGCAGCATCAACCCGGTCAGGTGGCGGTCGAAAAAGTGTTCGTCAACGTGAACCCGCAATCCACGCTGCTGCTCGGGCAAGCGCGCGGCGCTGCAATCTGCGCGGCGGTGCTGGCGAATTTGCCGGTTTCGGAATATACCGCGTTGCAGGTCAAGCAAGCAGTGGTCGGCAACGGCCATGCCGATAAGGAGCAGGTGCAACTGATGGTGCAACGCCTGTTGAATTTGTCCGGCACGCCGGGCCCGGATGCGGCGGATGCGTTGGCCTGCGCGATTTGCCACGCGCACGGCGGCACGGGGTTGGGTGCGTTGGCGACCAAGGGTATGCGTATGCGTAACGGCAGGCTGGGTTAAGGAGATGGTTTGAAATCCGTAGATTTTTTTGCTGGTGCAGGTGGATTGACTTGCGGTCTGCAAATGGCCGGATTTGAGTCCATTCTGGGTTCGGATATTCATCCTGTTTACGCGGAAACATTTGCCAACAACAACCCGAAGACGCATGTAATCACAGACGATATTCGCAAGCTATCCGAACACGATATTCTTGAATTGACGGGCTTGAAGCCAGGTGAATTGGACTTGATTTCGGGGGGGCCGCCCTGTCAGGGGTTTTCCATCAATGCGCCGATCAGAACACTGGATGACCAGCGAAATCATTTATTCAAGGAGTACCTGCGGATTGCTGACATTCTTCACCCCAAGGCGATCTTGATCGAGAATGTTCCGGGACTGGTTTCCTTGGGTAAAGGGACGGTGGTTGATGCCATTTACAAGCATCTGGAAGGGATGGGGTACAAGGTTGCCCACAGGATTCTGTTTGCGGGACATTATGGAATTCCTCAGATGCGCTTCAGAACTATTTTTATTGCCTTGCGCGACGGCGGAAAAATTGAATTCCCAGAGCCAACCCATGATGCGCAGGCGGTAGCTAATTTTGCCGGTGCAAAAGAGCTATGCCTGAAAATACATCCTCTTTTCTCGCAGCATTTACAAAATCAGACCACTGTATGGGACGCCATTTCAGACTTGCCAGAGCTTATTCCGGGGCAGGCGATGCACGGTGTTGAATACTCGGGTAACCCGCAATCAGAATTACAAAAGATACTGAGTGATGGATCGGAACAAATTTATAACCATGCTTGTGCAAGGCTGGGCAAGGCGAACCTTGACAGGCTGAAGTACATACCTCAAGGTGGGAGTTGGCGTGATATTCCCCATGAGATGCTACCCAAGGGTTTGCAGCGCGCGCGAAGGAGCGACCATACGAAGCGATATGGCAGGCTGCATCCTGATGCGCTTTGTTCGACTATCCTTACGAAATGCGACCCGCATTGGGGCAGTTTTTTTCATCCAACTCAGGATCGGGCAATTTCGGTCCGCGAGGCGGCAAGAATTCAATCTTTCCCGGACAGGTATATATTCACGGGTAACCTTACCCAGCAGTTTGAACAGGTAGGTAATGCTGTCCCGCCCCTGATGGCGAAGGCCATCGGCGAAAAAATCAAACAGTTCATTGTATAGTTAGGCCACATAGGAAAAGCCATGCAAACTTGCTTTGTTATCCAGCCATTTGATTCAGGTAAATTCGACAAGCGATACGAATCTGTATTCAAGCCCGCAATCGAAGCTGCTGGCCTTGAACCGTATCGCGTCGACCGTGATCCTGCGGTTGAAGTACCGATTGATGCAATCGAAGATGGGATAAGAAACGCTGCCATCTGCCTTGCTGACATCACGACCGACAATCCCAATGTATGGTACGAATTGGGGTTTGCGCTTGCCGCTGGCCGACCCGTTGTAATGTTGTGCTCTGATGAGCGCACCAGCAAGAAATTCCCGTTCGACATTCAGCACCGGATGGTCATTACCTACAAATCCGAAGCGCCTCAAGACTTTCAGCAGCTCAGTTCTAGTCTCACGGAACGGCTCAAGGCATTGCTGACAAAAAGCGAAGCTATCCGGCAAATTGCTGAGACTGAGCAAGTCGCACCTTCTCAGGGGCTGAGTCAACCAGAGCTCTTCGTTTTGGCAAATCTCGCAGGTGACGTTTCGTTTCCTAACTCCGTTACAAGTCTATATTCCCTCAAGCATGGAGTTGAACGGTCAGGTCTGACTTCAATCGGTTTTTCTCTTGGCTTGCGCCGCCTAATTTCAAAATCATTCGTTAAGGCATCGGAGGCGGTAGACGAGCGCGGTGAACCTTATCAAGTCGTAGAGTTGACTGAGCGCGGCTGGGAATGGGTGGAATCCAATGAGTCGCTATTTGTTATCCGTCGCGGCACCCAGATACCAAATGATAATGAAATTCCGTTCTAGTTTCGCGGGCAGGCGGCATAACCTTGCACTCCTTAGCTCGGCGGTATCCATCATGAATTATGCAAAACTAAATAATGGTTTGTCTGGAATGAATGCTTATCGGGCCGCACTCCAGACATATAGGGGTACCTTGAAATGATCGGTCGGTTAACAGGCATCTTGCTGGAAAAAAATCCGCCGCAAATCCTGCTGGATGTGCAGGGCGTGGCCTACGAGCTGGATGTGCCGATGAGCACGTTTTATAACCTGCCCGTGCTGCACGAAAAAGTGGTGCTGCACACGCAACTCATCGTGCGCGAGGATGCCCATTTGCTGTATGGATTTTCGAGCCATGAAGAGCGCGTCGCGTTCCGCCAGTTGCTCAAAATCAGCGGGGTCGGCCCCAAACTGGCGCTGTCGGTGTTGTCCGGTTTAAGCCTGAACGATCTGGCCGCAGCGGTGGCGAATAAAGAGGTGGGCCGCCTCACCAAAATACCCGGCGTGGGCAAAAAAACTGCCGAGCGGCTGCTGCTGGAATTGCAGGGCAAATTCGTCGTGACCGGTGCGAGTGTTGTGCAAGGCGCGACGGTTTCTTCGGCAAACGATGACATCGTTAATGCGTTGCAGGCATTGGGCTACAACGTCAAGGAAGCAGACTGGGCAGCCAAACAATTGCCCAAAGATTCCAACGTGTCTGACGGCATTCGGCAGGCTCTCAAACTATTATCCAAAGCATGATCCACAGCGACAACCTCAGCTCCGAACCGCGCCTGATTTCCGCAGCTCCCGCCTCGCAACACGAAGAGGCATTGGAGCGCGCGCTGCGCCCCAAACAACTCGACGAATATGTCGGGCAGGAAAAAATTCGCGGTCAACTGGAAATCTTCATCGAAGCGGCGAAGCGGCGCAAAGAGCCGCTCGACCATGTGCTGCTGTTCGGCCCGCCCGGCTTAGGCAAGACCACGCTGGCGCAGATCATCGCGCGCGAGATGGGCGTGAACCTGCGCCACACTTCCGGCCCGGTGCTGGAACGCGCCGGCGACCTCGCCGCACTGCTGACCAACCTCGAACCGAACGACGTGCTGTTCATCGACGAAATTCATCGCTTGTCCCCGGTGGTCGAAGAGATACTGTATCCCGCGCTTGAGGATTACCAGATCGACATCATGATCGGCGAAGGCCCGGCGGCGCGTTCGGTTAAACTCGACCTGCCGCCGTTCACGCTGGTCGGCGCGACCACGCGCGCCGGGATGCTGACCAACCCGCTGCGCGATCGCTTCGGCATCGTCGCGCGGCTGGAATTTTATACGCCGCAGGAATTGCAGCGCATCGTCGCTCGTTCGGCGGGCTTGCTGGAGTTGCCCATCTCGGATGATGGCGCATTTGAAATTGCCAAGCGTTCGCGCGGCACACCGCGTATCGCCAACCGCTTGTTGCGCCGCGTGCGCGACTACGCCGATGTCCGCGCCGATGGACATGCCACGCGCGAAGTGGCGGACGCCGCGCTGACGATGCTGGATGTCGATGCGCGCGGGCTGGATGTGATGGACAGAAAACTGTTGCTTACCGTTATCGAAAAATTTCTCGGCGGGCCGGTCGGCGTAGATAACCTCGCCGCCGCCATCGGCGAGGAACGCGACACCATCGAAGATGTACTGGAGCCGTATCTGATCCAGCAGGGTTATTTGCAACGTACGCCGCGCGGTCGCATGGCCACCGCGAATGCTTATCGCCATTTCGGGCTGATAGCGGCGAATAACCCCGTCAATGGGGATTTGCTGGGTGAGTAATTCAGAGATGTGCAATAGATGCCGCGCGTAATCGATAACATAGACCAGCATCTGCTGCCTATCCTGCGCGATACGCCCGCCGTTTCCGAGCGCGCCGATCGATACCATCAGCATTAAAAGTAGGGGTGATGGTATCGAACGAAATGCCAAATGGAAACTATCTTGATACCATCAAAAATACCATTACAGTCGTTGCGCTACGCTGCCAGACGAGAAATCATTCCCACTCAATTGTCGCGGGCGGCTTCCCTGAAATGTCATACACCACGCGATTGATGCCGCGCACTTCGTTGATGATGCGGTTTGAAACTTTGCCCAGCAGGTCGTAAGGCAAATGCGCCCAATGCGCGGTCATGAAGTCCTGTGTCTGCACCGCGCGCAATGCTACGACCCACTCGTAGGTGCGCCCGTCACCCATCACACCGACGCTCTTGACCGGCAAGAATACGGTGAAGGCTTGCGAGGTGAGTTCGTACCAAGTTTTGCCACCGGCATCGCGCGTATTGCGCAATTCTTCGATGAAGATGGCATCGGCGCGGCGCAGCAGGTCGGCGTATTCCTTCTTCACATCACCGAGAATACGCACTCCCAGGCCGGGGCCGGGGAACGGATGGCGGTACACCATGTCGTGCGGCAGGCCGAGCGCGACGCCGAGTTCGCGCACTTCATCCTTGAACAGTTCGCGCAGCGGTTCGAGCAGCTTGAGGTGCAGGCTTTCCGGCAAGCCGCCGACGTTGTGGTGCGATTTGATCGTGTGGGCTTTTTTGGTTTTTGCTCCGGCGGATTCGATCACGTCGGGGTAGATGGTGCCCTGCGCCAGCCACTTGGCTTGCGGCAATTTCTTGGCTTCGCGCTGGAATACTTCGACAAATTCGCGCCCGATAATTTTGCGTTTTTGCTCGGGGTCGGATACGCCCGCCAGATGATGCAAAAACTCCGCGCCCGCATCGACGTGGATCACTTTCATGTGCATGTGACTGGCAAATGTTTCCATCACTTGTTCAGCTTCATTCAATCGCAGCAGGCCATTGTCCACGAACACACAGATCAATTGATCGCCGATGGCGCGGTGGATCAGCGCCGCCGCCACCGAGGAATCCACCCCGCCGGATAGCCCTAAAATAACTTCATCGCTGCCGACTTGGGTGCGGATTTTTTCCACCGCCTCGCTGATATAGTCCGGCATGTTCCAGTCTTGGGCGCAACCGCAGATGTCATGCACGAAACGATCCAGCATCGCCTTGCCCTGATGGGTATGGGTCACTTCTGGATGGAATTGCAGCGCGTAAAAGCGCCGCGCCTCGTCGGCCATGCCGGCGATGGGCGTGGCGGGATTGCTGGCGATCACCGAGAAACCCGGCGGCAATGCCGTCACCTTGTCGCCGTGGCTCATCCACACGTCGATCAACCCGTGGCCTCGGTCATTGCTCCGATCCTGAATGTCGCGCAGCAAGGCGGAATGTCCCTGCGCGCGAATTTCTGCATAGCCGAATTCGCGTACCAGGCCATTTTCTACCGCACCGCCCAGTTGTGCCGCCATAGTCTGCATACCGTAACAGATGCCCAGCACCGGCACACCCAGCTCGAACACGATCTGCGGCGCGCGCGGCGTGTCGCCCTCAGTCACCGAATTCGGGCCACCGGAAAGAATGATGCCTGCAGGATTGAAATTGCGGATGAAGTCCACATCCACATCGTAAGAATGCAATTCGCAATAGACATGAGTTTCACGGACGCGGCGCGCAATCAATTGGGTGTATTGCGAACCGAAATCGAGGATGAGGATTTTTTTGTGCATGGTTAAAGTCTGGGAAGAGTGAAGGGAGAAGGGATCGCGCCAGCGGCGCTCAAGGGGGAAGAGGCGGCGGTTTTACCCTTCCCTCTTCCCCCTTCTCCCTTCCCGGTTAGTCGATATGATAATTCGGCGCTTCCTTGGTGATCTGCACGTCATGCACATGCGACTCGCGGATGCCGGACGAGGTGATTTCAACGAATTCGGCCTTGGTGTGCATGGTGGCGATGTCGGCGCAACCGAGGTAACCCATGCTGGCGCGCAGTCCGCCCATCAACTGGTGGATCACCGCCAGCACGCTGCCCTTGAATGGCACACGGCCTTCGACACCTTCCGGCACCAGCTTATCCTGATTGCTTTCGCCTTCCTGGAAGTAGCGGTCGCTGGAGCCTTGCTGCATCGCGCCCAGGCTGCCCATACCGCGATATGACTTGTACGAGCGCCCCTGGAATAGTTCGATTTCGCCGGGGGCTTCTTCGGTGCCGGCAAACAGCCCGCCCAGCATCACCGCATGCGCGCCCGATGCAATCGCTTTGGCGATGTCGCCGGAATAGCGGATACCGCCGTCGGCAATCAACGGCACACCGGTTCCCTGCAAGGCTTTCGCCACATTTTGAATGGCGGCAATCTGCGGCACACCGACGCCCGCGACGATGCGCGTGGTGCAAATCGAACCGGGGCCGATACCCACTTTCACGCCGTCCGCACCGTGATCCAGCAAAG
>SCPW01000321.1 GCA_004298605.1 Gallionella sp. | reverse complement strand
TCGGAAGGAACACTTTTCCCGTGGGTAATCTCCGATTTCTCGCTTATCGACGCCATCGAAAGCAGCATCGTCAAAATCCCGCGCGTTCCGGTGGAAGATAACGCCGATAACCAGGGGCAACCTGTTTTCCGGAATCTATGGCAAATCATCGGCAAGAAGCTCCCCAAGGGCAGCAGAAGCAAAAAGAACGAGAGCCAGGAACCGCAACTACCCCAAGAACTCGAAAGCGCCTTGCTCCACCTCTATGGCCACTACGAGAAGTCCTACACCCTCTATCAGCAGCAGGCCGCGCAAGGCTTCGATGTCATGCCCCCGGTCTTCATCGTGGTGTGCAGCAATACCCAAGTCTCAAAGCTGGTCTTTGACTGGATCGCGGGATACGAGAAAACCCTGAGCACCGGCCACGCCGTTATCGTTCCCGGCCAGCTTTCCATTTTCAGCAACGTCGAACAGGGCAACCCGGTGAACGCTTGGACACACCGCCCGAACACGCTCTTGATCGACAGCCAGCAACTTGAATCCGGCGAAGCGCTGACCGACGAATTCAAGGCCATCGCCGTCCGCGAGATCGAGGAATTCAAAGAGGAAATCCGGGAGCGCTTCCCAGGCCGGGACGTGGACAATCTCACCCACGAGGATATCTTGCGGGAGGTGATGAACACCGTGGGGAAGCGCGGCAAGCTGGGCGAGCATATCAAGTGCGTGGTGTCCGTCTCGATGCTCACGGAAGGATGGGACGCGAACACGGTGACGCACATCATGGGCGTGCGGGCCTTCGGCACCCAGCTTTTGTGCGAACAGGTTATCGGGCGTGGCCTGCGCCGCATGAGCTACGAGGCCGAACCGCAGACCGTCATGGTGGACGGCGAGCGCTTCGACTTCGAGGCTTTCCCGGTCGAATACGCCGAGGTCTACGGCGTGCCCTTCGATTTCATCCCTACGGCTGGCGGCGGTCCAGACCCGAAGCCGCCGAAGGACACCGTTTTCGTCCACTCCATCGAGGACCGGGAAGCCGCCCGCATCGCCTTCCCCCGCGTGCAGGGCTACCGCTACGAAATCGCGGCGGAACGGCTGGCCGCCAAGTTCACCGAAAGCAGCCGCTTGGTCCTCAACACCAAGCACGTTCCTACCGAAGTCGAGAACGCCCCGATTGTCGGCGAGTCCAGCATCCACCACCTGGACGAACTCAGGGAGCGCCGCGTCAACGAAGTGGCTTTCCTGCTGGCGAAGCTGGTTCTGGAGAAATATTTCCGGCAGAGCGGGGATACCGAACACGCGATAGGCGGGCCGATCCAGAACGAAACGAAGGGCTGGCTGTTCCCGCAAGTCCTGAGCATCGCGAAAGCTTGGCTGGCCGGGCATGTCGAGTGCCAGGACCACACCTTTCCGCAAATGCTCTTGCTCCTGGAACTCGCGCACACCGCCGCCGACCGGATTTATCAAGCCATCGTGAGCGGAACCGACAGCCAGACCGGAGAACCGCGGCTAAAGCCGATCTTGCAGCCGCACAACACCGTGGGCGATACCGGCGGCATTGGCTACCACACCACCAAGCCGACGTACCGGACCAGCGAGAAAAGCCACATTTCGCATGTCGTCATGGATAGCGGATGGGAAGGCACGGTAGCCCAAGCGCTCGAACACATGGGCGAAGTGAAAGCCTACGCAAAGAACATCACGCGCTTGGACTTCCTGATTCCGTACACCATCGGCGGACAGGAGCGTTCCTACCTCCCGGATTTCATCGCCCGGATCGACGACGGCCACGGCAAGGAGGACTTGCTGAACCTGATTATCGAGGTATCCGGCGAACGCCGCGACGACAAGGACGCGAAGGTTGCCACGGTCGAAAGCCTTTGGGTTCCGGCTGTCAACAACGCGGGGCGGTTTGGGCGGTGGGGGTTTGTGCAGGTTAAAGACCCGCACAAGGTTATGCTGGAAATCCGCGAGAGGTTCGCGCCGCATTTACTGTTGGCAGGATGATAGCTGCTGATTTTTCAGACAACAATCACTAACACGAGGAAATAGCCATGTGGACAGATATAGCTCAAGTAGTAACTGCTGGATTTATAGGCTGGGTTCTACACGGAAGTATTGCCTTTTACCGTAATCGCATAAACATCAGAACATACCTTTCGATTGCGCTACCAGCAAAAATCAAAGAGACAGAAACAAACTGCAAAATACAATCGGAATACCTATCCAATAAAATTGTCATTGGACAATTAATATCAATTCCCCCAAATTACAAGGCGGACACGTTAGATGCAATCATTTGCGTTAAACCACAAATAATAGAATACCTAACAAATGACGAAATAATTAAATTCACAAATTTAGTATTCTGCCTTGCAGAACTTGAAGCATTATATGAAGGCTTTTGCAACCACATAAAGGAACACGAAAAAGGAAAAAAAGTTGTAGATGAAGAATTTTATAAACATTTAGATGGTCACTTGAAAAAATCTCAACATTTGGTAAACCAACTTATTAAAATTAAAGTAAAAATCACTAGCTTGCGTGATTTACCAAATGAGTACGACTTTATCACAACAATTTAAGGCCGACATGAAGACAACCCCCATCGAAGCCATCAAGCACCCCGCCGACAGCCGCACGAATATCCCCACGGCGGAGCTTCGGGACTTCGTAGCCGAGGACGAGAGCCACCCAAAGGCCATGCTTTACCCGCGCGACCCGAGCCTTGATCCGCAATTGGTATGGAAGGGGAAGGACGAACAGGACAGCGCCGAC
>SCPW01000320.1 GCA_004298605.1 Gallionella sp. | reverse complement strand
GATCTCTTTGGGGGTGATGTACGGCTTGCCGGAAAGCTCCCACACCAAGTCATATTCCAGACCGTGTTTGTCCAGGATTGCATGGACTTGATCTTTCAGGCCTTGCTCGGTGCTGGCGGTGGAGAAGCGGAAGTTGAACAGGATTTCCACCGTGCCGGGCACCACGTTGGTCGCGCCGGTGCCGCCCTTGATGTTGGAAATCTGCCAGGAAGTCGGCGGGAAATATTCGTTGCCGTTATCCCAAATGGTTGCGGCGAGTTCGGCGATGGCCGGAGCGGCCAAGTGAATGGGGTTTTTTACCAGATGCGGGTAGGCGATGTGCCCCTGCACACCTTTGACGGTCAGCGTGCCGGACAGCGAGCCGCGCCGCCCGTTTTTAATCATGTCGCCGACCAGTTTGTTCGAGGTGGGTTCGCCGACGATGCAATAATCCAGCGTTTCGCCGCGCGCTTGCAGGGCTTCCACCACGCGCACCGTGCCGTCCACCGCGATTCCTTCCTCGTCGGAGGTAATCAGCAAGGCTATCGAGCCTTCATGTTGTGGATGCTGCGCGATAAATGCTTCGATGGCGGTGATGAAGGCCGCGATCGAGGTTTTCATGTCCGCCGCGCCGCGCCCATACAACATGCCGTCGCGGATGGTCGGCTCGAACGGCGGGCTGAACCAGTTTTCTACCGGGCCGGTGGGCACCACATCGGTATGCCCGGCGAATACCACCACCGGATTGGCTGTGCCGCGTCGCGCCCAGAAATTGTCCACATTGCCGAAACGCATGCGCTCGATGCGGAAGCCGAGTTTTTCCAGGCGCTCGATGAGAATATCCTGGCAGCCCGCATCGTCGGGTGTGAGGGAGCGTCGTGCGATCAGAGTTTGGGCGAGTTGCAGTGTTTCGGGCATGATGGGGATCAGGGTTTCAGATTAAAGATTGCATAAGGGAGATGCTTCACCGGAGCCGGGAAGTTGCCGCACAGCTTCACTTGGGTTCATCAAGGTTGAGTTTGATGCCGCTGAAATCGGCCTGCGGCGAAGGGTTTTGCGGCGCGGCCTGCCTGGCGTCAAACACCGGCACTTTCATGGTGTTGGTGCGTTCCGAAAAGTCGATCAGGGTGGACAGGTTGCTCGCCGAATCGGCGTTGCGCAGGGCTTCTTCCTTGGTAATTTGCCCGGTCTTGAACAGCTTGTAGAGGGCCTGCTCGAAAGTTTGCGAGCCTGTCGAGACGCTTTTTTCGATAGCGTCACGGATTTTGTCGATCTCATCGTTCTTGATCAGGTCCGCTATCAGCGACGTGTTCAGCAGGATTTCCACGGCGGGCATTTGCTTGCCGTACACGTTGCGCACCAGGCGTTGCGAAATCACCGCGCGCAGGCACATCGAAAGATCGGACAGCACGCTCTGCCGCGAATCGTAGGGGAAGAAATTCACGATGCGGTTCAGCGCGTGGTAGCTGTTGTTGGCGTGCAGGGTGGTCAGGCACAAATGCCCGGTTTGGGCGAAGATCAGCGCGTGTTTCAGCGTGTCGCGGTCGCGCACTTCGCCGATCATCAGCACGTCCGGGGCTTCGCGCATACCGCTGGATAATGCGCTCTCGTAGCCGAGCGTGTCGGTGCCGATTTCACGCTGGTTCACGATGGATTTATCGTGCTCGAAAATATATTCGACCGGGTCTTCGATGGTCAGGATATGCCCGCTCTTGATGGCGCT
>SCPW01000319.1 GCA_004298605.1 Gallionella sp. | reverse complement strand
CCTGGGTCGGCCAGGGCAAGCTGTCGCCCGGCGCCGGGCTGCTGGGGATACATGCGGTGATGCTGGCGATAACGGTGCTGATGTTTTACCGCCGCATGACGCTGTTTTCACTGCGCAGGGCGCTGGCGAATTCCCGGGGTAAAAGGGGCGGGGAGAGGGCGTGAAACTGCTGGCCCGCCATCTCGGTCGCGAAATTTACCTCAGCATCGCGCTGGTGTTCGCCGCGCTCATCATGCTGTTCGCTTTCATGGATCTGATCCGCGAACTGAATGTGATGGGGCAGGGGGAATATCACCTGGGTTATGTATTGCTGTTTGTGGCGCTGACCATTCCGGGGCATATCTATGAATTGTTTCCGGTGGCGGCGCTGGTGGGCACCATTTTCGCGCTGGTGCAAATGGCGGCAAGCTCGGAGTTGACCGTTTACCGCGCTTCCGGCGCATCGCTGTGGCAGATGATGGGCGCGCTGTTCAAAATTGCGCTGCCATTGGTGGTGTTGAGTTTTGTCAGCGGCGAGTACCTCGCTCCGCCCAGCGAGCAGGTGGCCAAGCAATTGCGCATGAAAGCCCAGAATGCGCAGGTTTCGCTCAAGGAATTCCGCTCGGGGGTATGGGTCAAGGATGGCCGTAGCTTCGTGAACGTGAAAAACGTGATGCTGGACACCAGCTTGTCGGATATCAACATTTACCGGTTCGATGAAACCCATCATCTGCAAGCGATTATCAATGCCAGGCGGGCAAGTTTTATCGGGGAGGAGCGCTGGCGGCTCGAAAATGTGCTGGAGACGCGCTTCGATAAGCAGGGAACCCGCATCAACGCCTCCGCCAGCCAGGAATGGCGTTCGGCTCTGACGCCGGGTCTTTTGAGCGTGTTGCTGGTGGCGCCGGAACAAATGTCCGCCTACGATCTGTACCAATACACCAGGCACTTGAGGGATAACCGCCAAAAGAGCGCGCGCTATGAAATCGCCATGTGGAGCAAGCTGGTTTATCCGTTTGCGTTGATGGTGATGATGTTGCTGGCGTTGCCGTTTGCGTCTTACCATCGGCGCGCCGGGGGAATCGGGGCAATGGTGTTCATGGGCATCGTGCTGGGCCTGGTGTTCCACTTTGTTGGCAGGCTGTTCGCCAGTTTGGGCGCGATCAACGACTGGCAACCCTTCGCCAGCGCCACGGCGATGACGGGCTTGTTTTTGTTGCTGGGTATGGCGATGCTGTGGTGGACGGAAAGACGTTAATTACGGTTGAATTGCCGGCGGCGCAGCGGGGATGCCGCTGGCAGGTTGCAAAGCCTGCCCCGAGCCTGCCGAAGCGGCCTGTCCTGAGATTGTCGGAGCGGCCTTTTCTGCCTGGCCTTGCTTGACCATACGTTTTACCTGCTCGCGCCGTTCTGCGGGCACTTTGCTGAAGGCTTGATATTTTTTACGGGCGGCTTCACGTTGTTCGGGAGTTAATTTGCTCCACGCTTCCAGGCGGTTGCGGAAGCGCCGTTTCTGTTCGGTGGTAAGGTGCGGGTAACGCTTCGCTGTTTTGAGCAAACGGTTCTGCTGCTGTTCGGGCAGCTTGTCCCACTGCTGCGACAGAGGGGCAAGCGCCTCCTGTTGCGCGGGTGCAAGCGAGTGCCAGGATGTTGCCGCCGCGCTGGCGGATGTGCCGATCAGGCCGAGCGACAAAAATAAAACACTTACCAAATTTCGCATAGATTCAAAACAAGTTAAAAATTAATCGACAAAAACTTCCAGCGGCAAGTCGTCGGTCAGGATGGCCACATCGAGGTGGCTTATGTCGGGCTCTTGCGTATGATGCCAGTAGCTTATGCCACCGGCAAGCACCGCTACCAGCAGGATGGCTGTCGCCGCCCACTGGTAGGCGGAATGCGGCATCAGCCCGTGCGTGCCGCGTCCCGTGCTCAACGCGAAAACCGGCTTGCCCGGCAACTGCCTCTCCAGCGCAATGTCGCGCGCCCGGCGCAGTGCGGCCACGGTATTGCCATCGAGCTGCTGTGCGGAGCGCGTGAGCAGCCGGGCAACCTGTTCCGGATCGATTTCCTGCGGATGATTATTTGTGTTCATGGTAGTTCTACTCCTTTTGCCTTGAGGGACACGGCAAGCGCGTGTGCCGCGCGCGAACAGTGGGTTTTTACGCTCCCTTCCGAGCACCCCATCGCCGAGGCGGTTTCGGTCGTGTCCATCCCCTCCCAGTAACGCAGCAGGAAGGCTTCGCGTTGACGGGCCGGAAGTTTGCCCAGCGCTTGTTCGATCAGCGCGATAACCTGGTTTTGCTGCAAGGATTCATCCGGCGCGGCGGGCGTGCTCTGATTTTCGTCGTCTCTCAGGCTGTCGAGCGGATCATATTCGTCCGTTTCATTTTTGGGCGCCAGCGATGAGAACAAGGTCATCCAGGCGTTCCTCACCTTTTGTCTGCGGTAATAATCGCGGATGGTGTTTTGCAGGATGCGCTGGAATAACAGCGGCAATTCCGCGACCGGCTTATCGCCATATTTTTCGGCGAGCTTGACCATCGCGTCCTGCACGATATCCAGCGCGGTGTGCTCGTTATGCGTGGCGAACATCGCTTGCTTGTAGGCGCGGCGTTCTACCGTGCCGAGAAATTGGGACAGTTCGGTGGGGCTAGCCAGTTTGATACTCCTTGCGCGAGCGCGAATGGTAGCAAATTGCTATTTGTGCCGCGTGAAAGAGTGACGCCGGAAGCCCGGGCAGGCCGGTAGCCCGCACCCGCTAATGGTGGTGGTGAATGTGCGGGTCGTCGGGCATTTTCCCGGGCGCTTTTGTGGTTTCCTCGAACAGCGCCCGCCATTTATTGTTGAATTCGCCAAAAGTCATCTGGCCGTTGTACAGACCCGGCACAATGCCCAGAAAATTCATGTGCAGGCTGACCGAAACCTGGGTCGGGGTGAAATTGATACACTCTGACCGGGCGTCGATCCATTCGGCTATGGCATGTTGCTGCCGCGCATCGGGGCGCGTCCCGTCGGCCAGCATTTGGGGGCTGGCCGTATCTTGCCCATCGAGCGCCACATGGTTTGCGATCGGAGAAAGCCTGCCGTCGTTTTTCAACCCTTCCAGGCATTGGGAAGTCTTGTCCTGACCCCCCGCAAAGGAATAACCGGAAATAAATATTGAAACAACCAGTAGTGCGATCCTCATAGATTTCTCTTCCGTTAAAAACATAAACGATGGCCGCGAAAATAACATAATTGCTCCATTGATGAAAGGGTGGCAGCGCGCCCGCACCCCGCTTTCTGGCTCATGCCATGCTGTATAATTTCATGCGCCGTAACCGCGGCAATTTCGGAGGCGCAATTTGAAGGCATCTTGGGGACAAACTATGGGCAACGCAATGATGAGAGCTTTTTCCAGCACAATTTTAACGATGTTTTCTCTGGCGTTCGGCATGGGTGCGCAGGCCGGTTTGCAGGAGGGAATCGATGCCCACGGGAAGGGGGATTACGCTGTCGCGTCAAAAGAATTGAAACCGCTTGCCGAGCAGGGCAATGCGCTGGCGCAGAGCGTCCTCGGATTCATGTACGCCAACGGGCAAGGCCTGCCGCAGGACGATAAGGAGGCCGCATCGTGGTACTGCAGGGCGGCCGATCAGGGGGATGCGGACGCGCAAACATTTCTTGGGCTGATGTACGGCAAGGGGCGAGGCGTGCCGCAGGACGACAAAAAAGCGGCGGAGTGGTACCGCAAGGCGGCCGACCAAGGTGTTTCGGATGCGCAGAGCAATCTCGGCGTGATGTACGCCAACGGGCGGGGCGTGCCGCAGGACGATAAGGAGGCGGCATCGTGGTACCGCAAGGCGGCCGACCAGGGCAACGCATCGGCGCAATTCAACCTCGGGGTGATGTACGCCAACGGCCAAGGTGTGCCGCTGGATATGGTGCAAGCGCACAAATGGTTCAGCCTGGCAGAGGCGGCGGTGGGTGAGGAAGCGGCAAATAACAGGAAATTGGTTGAAGCGGATATGACTCCCCAGCAGCTTGAGGAATCGCAGAAGCTGGCGCGGGAGTGGGCCGGCCAGCACAAATAATTCGGTGCGGCAAACCCACGGTTTGACGGGATTACAAGCCGATGTCGGGTTTTCCCGGGCAGCGGCGCACGAAACATGCGCCGCCTGCCGCAACCAACCGCCAAAAATTACACCTGCGGGTGCGCCCGCTCCAGCTTGCTGTGCAGTTTGTTGAGCGCGTTCAGATAAGCCTTGGCGGAAGCCACCACGATGTCGGTGTCCGCGCCTTGCCCGTTCACGATGCGCCCGCCTTTGGCCAGGCGCACGGTCACTTCGCCTTGCGCATCGGTGCCGCTGGTGATGTTGTTCACCGAATACAATTGCAGCTCGGTGCCGCTGCGCACGATTTGCTCGATCGCCTGAAAGGTCGCATCTACCGGGCCGCCGCCTTGCGTTTCCGCCTGATGCTCCGCACCGTCAATGCTCACCACGACGCGCGCCACCGGCAGTATGCCGGTCTCTGAATGCGCGCGCAAAGACACCAGGTGATAATGCTCGTTGACCTGCGATACGGCCTCATCGCTGACCAAAGCCTGCAAGTCTTCATCGAAAATTTCGTGCTTGCGGTCGGCCAGTTCCTTGAAGCGCTGGAAGGCGGCATTGAAAGCCTCTTCCGAAGCGAACTCGATGTTCAGCGCGGTGAACCGCTGGCGCAGCGCATTGCGCCCGGACAGTTTGCCCAAGGTTAATTTGTTGGCGTTCCAGCCCACATCTTCGGCGCGCATGATTTCATAGGTCTCGCGGTGTTTGAGCACACCATCCTGATGGATACCCGATTCGTGCGCGAAGGCGTTCGCGCCGACGATAGCTTTGTTGGGCTGCACCGGGTAGCCGGTAATGCTGGACACTAGCTTGGAAGTCGGCACGATCTGCGTGGTGTCGATGGAGGTTTCCAGGTTGAATACATCGCGGCGGGTTTTCACCGCCATCACGATTTCTTCCAGCGAGGCGTTGCCGGCCCGTTCGCCCAAGCCGTTGATGGTGCATTCCACCTGGCGCACACCGTTCATCACCGCAGCCAGCGAGTTCGCCACCGCCAAGCCCAGATCGTTGTGGCAATGGGTGGACCAGATCACCTTATCCGAGCCCGGTACGCGCTCGATCAATTGCTTGATGCGCTCACCCCACAATGCGGGAATGGAATAGCCCACCGTGTCGGGCACGTTCAGCGTTTTGGCGCCCGCCTGTATTACCGCATCGAACACGCGCACCAGAAAATCCATGTCCGAACGCACCGCATCTTCCGCAGAAAACTCCACATCGTCGGTATACTCCAGCGCCCATTTCACCGCGCTGACCGCGCGCTCGACCACTTGATCCGGCGTCATGCGCAACTTGTGCTGCATGTGGATCGGGCTGGTGGCGATAAAGGTGTGGATGCGCCCCGCTTTGGCTGGCCGGATCGCTTCACCGGCGCGGCGCACGTCATTCTCGCCCGCGCGCGCCAGCGAACATACCGTCGAATCTTTGATGATTTCGGCCACCGCCCGCACCGCCTCGAAATCGCCCGGGCTGGCTGCGGCGAAACCCGCCTCGATCACATTGACACCCAGCTTTTCCAGTTGGCGCGCGATGCGGATTTTCATTTCCTTGGTCATCGACGCGCCGGGGCTCTGCTCGCCATCGCGCAAGGTAGTGTCAAAAATAATTAAATGTTCTTTCATGATAAAACTCCGATGCGAATAGGTTAAACCTGCGCAACCCCTCAAGGTTGCCGCGCTTACTTCAATTGTGGGGGTATGATTAGCGCGCGCCGCGCAGCAGCAGCGCGGCCAGCAGGCTGAACGTGGAGTGAAGTGTCGCGATGTGTGTAGAGAAATGCATGGGGCGAATATTACCAGTTTTATCGCCCCGCGCAACGGGCTGGGCTGTCCAATCAATATTCCGGCCTGCGCGCGCTGTTTGCAAGGCCGTGTCGCCCCCGTGCTTTGGAAATTGTCCGGCAATGGTTTAAAGTGGCGCCATGAGTTCCCCGTATCTTTGATGAAGCCCATTTAACCTGAACAAAGGAGGAATGATGTCCAATCTCTCGCGCGTTGTTGCCGTTTCGGCATTTGCTTTCCTGCTCTCCGCTTGCAGCACTGTTCAAGTGGGGCAGGATTTTGACTTGCGCACGTTCGAAGCGAAAATCGTGCGCGGCATATCCACACAGAGCCAGGTTCGCGCCTGGCTCGGTGCGCCGGCGGGTGCGGGAGTCAGCGTGGATACGGGCGGCGAACGCTTCGATGAGTGGACATATTATCTTGCTTCGGGGAGGCTGCCCGATATGTCGGGCGCAAAAGTGAAAATGTTGCAAATCAAGTTCGACCGTCAAGGAGTCGTGCGAGGTTACAATTGGTCGGTTCCCGGCCAGTGACAAGCCCGGTCGGCCTGCCATGAAAAACGGGCGCCTGGCGGCGCCCGTAAAACGATCCGGCGAGAGTTGAGTTTTAGAAGGTGTGCTTCATGCCGAACGACCAGGCGTAAGGATCGTTGCCCGCAACGACCGCGATGCCGCCTGCGGTGGAACCGGCATTGCTTATTTTGTAGGTCGCGGCCGCCCGGTTGTCCAGCCTGGTATACAGGGCGTAAACAGTGGTGCGTTTACTCAGGCTGTGGTCATAACCGACGGTAAACTGGTTTGCGCCGGTGCCGGTCGTGCCCTTGTTCAAATCGCCCGCATGGGTATAAGCCAGCTTCACGGCATCGTTGCCCAGGCTGTATTTGCCGGAAAGGTAATAGGCTTTGAACCCCTTGCTATCCGTGAAACCCGCGCCGGTATTGTCGCTGGTTTTTTCGTAAACCGCGTTGACCTGAAGCGCATCCATTTTGTATCCGCCGCCCACTTTATAAGCCTTCGAGCGGGTATTGGCGGTGCCGGCAAACTGGCCTGTGCCCGCAGAACCATAATCAAAAACCTGGTAAGCCAGCGAGGCGATGAGAGGGCCCTTGTCATACATGCCGGCCAGCGACCATGCGCGGCCTTTGGTATCGGTGCTCAGCGTCGCGGATTCCGCGCCGGCCACATGGGCAGCCGCCACGGTGAAACCGTCCATGGCAGGGCTGGTGTAAATCACTGTGTCGGTCGGTCGGGCGTCATGCGCGCCTGCCTGCCCCATCAAACTGCGGTTGTCGGCGAGGCTATCGCCGAATACGTCCAGTTTGCGGGTCGCGAGTTTGTACGGCGTGTCGTGGCGGCCCAAAACCAGGGTGCCCCAGCCATCGCCGCTCAGGCCGACGAAGCTGTTTCGGGTGGCAAACGTGTTTTTGGCGCCGACAGCGCCGCTATTGTCCACGTCGATCTGCTGTTCGATCTGCCAGATGGCTTTCAAGCCATCCGCCAGGCTTTCCGAGCCTCTCAGGCCGATTTTCGAAGCCTGGCTCGACACCTGGTTGGAGTTGACAGCGCCGTTGTCTG
>SCPW01000318.1 GCA_004298605.1 Gallionella sp. | reverse complement strand
TACCCGGCCCGCCCTTCGGCCCTTCGTAGCGGATCACCACCACGTCGCCCGCCACGATCCGGTCGGCGAGAATCGCTGCGACAGCGTCATCCTGGCTTTCAAACACGCGGGCGCGTCCGGTGAATTTCAGGATGCTCTCATCCACACCGGCGGTTTTGACGATGCAGCCGTCTGCGGCAATGTTGCCGTGCAGCACCGCCAATCCGCCATCCTGGCTGTAAGCATGCGCCCGGTCACGGATGCAGCCGTTGCTGCGGTCGGCATCCAGTTCGGGGTAGTGCATGGATTGTGAAAAGGCAATGGTCGTGACGATTCCGCCTGGCGCGGCACGGAAAAATTTCTTTACCTCTTCATCGCCGGTCTGCACGATGTCCCACTGTTGCAAGCCATCGCGCAAGGTCGGGCTGTACACTGTTTTGGCATCGGCATGTAACAACCCGGCGCGATCCAGTTCACCCAATATCGCCGGAATCCCCCCGGCGCGATGCACGTCTTCCATGTGATATTCGGAGGAAGGCGCGACTTTGCACAGGGTCGGCACTTGGCGCGACAGCCGGTCCATGTCTTTCATGGTGAAGGCCACTTCCGCTTCCTGCGCGATCGCCAGCAGATGCAGCACGGTATTGGTCGAGCCGCCCATCGCGATGTCCAGCGTCATCGCGTTTTCAAACGCATCGAAGGTCGCAATTTGGCGCGGCAGCACGCTGCTGTCATCCTGTTCGTAATAGCGGCGCGCCAGTTCGACGATCAGCCGTCCGGCGCGCAGGAACAATTGTTTGCGCTCGGCGTGGGTCGCCACCAGCGTGCCGTTGCCGGGCAGCGACAGCCCCAATGCCTCGGTCAAACAATTCATCGAGTTGGCGGTGAACATGCCGGAGCAGGAGCCGCAAGTCGGGCAGGCGGAACGCTCGATCGCTTCGCACTCGGCATCGCTGACCTTGTCATCCGCCGCCGCCACCATCGCATCGACCAGATCCAGCCCGATATTTTTACCCTGCCAGTTCACCTTGCCGGCTTCCATCGGCCCGCCGGAGACGAACACCACCGGAATATTCAGGCGCATCGCCGCCATCAGCATGCCCGGCGTGATTTTGTCGCAGTTGGAAATACACACCAGCGCATCGGCGCAATGCGCGTTGACCATGTACTCCACGCTGTCGGCGATCAGCTCGCGGCTGGGCAGCGAATACAACATGCCGCTATGCCCCATCGCGATGCCGTCATCTACCGCGATGGTGTTGAATTCCTTGGCGATGCCGCCCGCCTTTTCGATTTCGCGCGCCACCAGTTGCCCCATATCTTTGAGGTGAACGTGGCCGGGCACGAACTGGGTGAACGAGTTGGCGATGGCGATGATCGGCTTGCCGAAATCGCCGTCGCTCATGCCGGTGGCGCGCCACAAAGCGCGCGCGCCGGCCATGTTGCGGCCATGCGTGGAAGTGCGGGAACGGTAAGCGGGCATGATGTCTCTCTAAGTATGTTGAAGCGCACGTATAATTGAAACATTAATTCTACCCGATTCCACCATAAGACCTCTGCACAACGTAGCGAGCGCAGTTGAGGCAAGGCAAAAAATGGTGAGAAACCGGAATGTACTTTTGTACATGAGGATTTCGAACCATTTTTTAACGCCGCATCAGCAAGCGCATAACCAATGACTAGGTTGGCGTAGTTTGCCAACCTAGTCAGATGGCTAGTTGTTTTATCAGTAGTTGTGCAGAGGTCTTATCCATGCTCGTTCATCCGCAATTCAATCCCGTCGCCCTGCAACTCGGCCCGCTCGCTATCCATTGGTACGGGCTGATGTACCTTGCCGGATTCATGGCGTTCCTGTGGCTGGGGCGCAAACGCATCGCCGCGTTAAATGACCGGCGGATCGACGCCAAACTGCTCGACGATCTGCTCTTCTATGGTGTGCTCGGCGTGA
>SCPW01000317.1 GCA_004298605.1 Gallionella sp. | reverse complement strand
ACCCGATGTCCTACATCGGGTTGGCTTCGTACAGCAGGCGCAGCTTGCCGCCCTTGGTCGGATCTTTGGTGTCTTTGGGGTACATGAACACGCCGCCGCGCGTCAGAATACGATGCACTTCGGCCACCATCGAAGCGACCCAGCGCATGTTGAAATTGACGCCGCGCGGGCCGGTTTTGCCCGCGATACACTCATCGACATAACGCTGCACGGGTTTTTCCCAGAAACGCTCGTTGGATGCGTTGATCGCAAATTCCAGCGTATCCGCCGGGATGGTCATGTTCGGGTGGGTCAGCATGAATTCGCCGATATCGTTGTCCAGCGTAAAGCCGTTCACGCCATGGCCGGTGGAAATCACCAGCATGGTTGCCGGTCCGTACAGTGCGTAACCGGCGCAAACTTGCGTGGTGCCGGGTTGCAGGAAGTCTTCGGCGGTCGGATTCTCTACGCCTTTGGGAGCGCGCAGAATCGAGAAAATTGTGCCGACGGAAATGTTGACGTCAATATTAGACGAACCATCCAGCGGGTCGAACACGACAAGGTATTTGCCCTTGGGATACTGGGCTGGAATCGGATAAACATCATCCATTTCTTCGGATGCCATCGCGGCAAGATGGCCGCCCCATTCGGTGGATTTGATAAAAATTTCGTTGGTGATGACGTCCAGCTTCTTCTGCGTCTCGCCCTGCACGTTTTCGCTGCCCGCGCTGCCCAGCACACCGATCAACGCCCCTTTGCGGACGTCATGCGCGATCTGCTTGCAGGCAAACACGATGTCGCTGACCAGACCGGTGAAATCGCCGCTTGCGCCCGGGATTGCGCGTTGTTCTTCGATGATGAACTGCACCACACTTTTACTCATGCTTCTTCCTTTTGTTTAAATTAACTTTTCGATTTTACCGTTTTTCCGCTTTGCTCTCCACGGCTATTTAACGCCTTAACACCGGTTTCCGCCCCCGGTCATTCCCGTTCCTTCGCCCACGAATCCTTCAGTGTGACAGTGCGGTTGAACACTGGCCTGGAGCCGGGTTGGTGCTCGCGCCGGTCGGTGGAAAAGTAGCCCAGGCGCTCGAACTGATAGCAGGTTTCCGGCGGCGCATCCTTGACGCACGCCTCGACCCAGCCTTGCGCCACGACGAGCGAACCGGGGTTGATGAATTCGCAAAAATCGCGGCTCTTGTCGCCATCCGGCTCGGGTACGGTGAACAGGCGGTCATACAGGCGGATTTCGGCGGGCAGCGCGTGCGCGCAGGAAACCCAGTGAATCACGCCCTTCACTTTGCGTCCTGCCGGATTTTTGCCCAGCGTGTCCCGGTCTATCGAACAGCGTAACTCGATCACATTGCCGCTTGCATCCTTGATTGCCTCATCGCAGCGCAACACATAGCTGTAGCGCAGCCGCACTTCACCGCCAATGGCGAGGCGCTGCCAGCCGCCGGGCGGGTTTTCGCTGAAGTCGTCCGCCTCGATCCAGATTTCACGCGCGAACGGCACGGGGCGCGCGCCGAATTCGGGGTGGTTGGGGTGAAAGCCCGCTTCGCGCGATTCGGTCTGCCCTTCCACAAAATTCGTCACGACCACTTTCAGCGGCTTGACCACCGCCATCACGCGCGGCGCCTTGAGTTCGAGGTCTTCGCGGATCGCCGATTCCAGCACGGCCATGTCCACCGTGTTGTCGCTTTTAGAGATGCCGATGCGGCGGGCGAATTCGCGTATGCCTTGCGGGGTGTAGCCGCGGCGGCGCATCCCGCTGATGGTGGGCATGCGCGGGTCGTCCCAGCCTGAGACGTGCCCTTCGGTCACCAGTTGCAGTAATTTGCGTTTGCTGGTGATGGTGTAATGCAGCTCCAGCCGCGAAAATTCGTACTGGCGCGGGTGGCAGGCGATGGTGACGTTGTCCAGCACCCAGTCGTAAAGCGGGCGATGGTCTTCGAACTCAAGCGTACACAGCGAATGGGTGATGCCTTCCAGCGCGTCGGAAATACAGTGCGTGTAGTCGTACATCGGGTAGATGCACCATGCGTCGCCGGTGCGGATGTGGTGCGCGCGGCGGATGCGGTAAATCGCCGGGTCGCGCATATTCATGTTGGGCGAGGCCATGTCGATCTTGGCGCGCAACACGCGGCTGCCGTCGGGGAAAGCTCCGGCGCGCATTTGTGCGAACAAATCGAGGTTTTCTTCCACGGAACGCTCGCGATGCGGACTGTTCTTGCCCGCTTGGGTCAGCGTGCCGCGATACTCGCGCATCTGCTCGGGCGTGAGGTCGTCCACATACGCCAGGCCCTTGCGGATCAACTCGATAGCATATTGGTACAGTTGCTCGAAATAATCGGAGGCCCAGCGCACCTCGCCATCCCACTGAAAGCCCAGCCAGCGCACATCATCCTGGATGGATTGCGCGTATTCCTCGCTTTCCTTTTCCGGGTTGGTGTCGTCGAAGCGCAGGTTGCATTTGCCCCGATAATCCTGCGCCAAGCCAAAATTCAGGCAAATGGATTTGGCGTGGCCGACGTGCAGATAGCCGTTCGGTTCGGGCGGGAAACGGGTGACAATGCCGCCATGTTTGCCGCTTGCCAGATCGGTGTCGATAATCGTGCGGATGAAGTTGGAAACGGTGGGTTGTGGTGCGCTGCTCATGCTGATCTCTTCGGTTAAGTTGGCTGAATGCGCGCTGGATTCTACCCGAAAACCCCGATGAAGCCGGTGGCCCGATATTTCACTAATAATCAAAGCATCCGGATCAACCGCCATTCATGCAAAACCCTTGGGTTCGGCACACCGTTTAATGTATCCTTCGGAGGCAAGGGGCGTCACGCCCCCGTAAATTCAGGGAACCCCTATAAATCCGTTTTGCGGGATGAAGCGCGAGGAGCTGCGCAGCGAACGACGACATATCAATAGATAGGCGAGGAGTGAGCGAGCATGCGACGCTGCGATTCGCTCGCAAAACGGATTTATAGGGGTTCCTTTCAATCTGCGCATGGAAATACGCGGGTAATTTGGTAGAATCCGCATCCATATTTAACGCGCGTATCCGAAACGCAATTCAGGAGCTGACAACACGATGAATATATTTAACCGCTTCCATCATCATGCTGCGCTGTTTGCAGGCGTATTGCTGTTGGGCACGGGTCTTGCCGCCCATGCCGACGACATCCAGGACGCCAACAAGCTGTTCAAGCAAGGCCAGCACAGTCAGGCCATGGACAAGGTGAACAGCTACCTGACCGGCAAGCCCAAGGATGCACAGGCGCGTTTTCTGAAGGGGCTGATTCTCACCGAGCAAGGCAAGACCGGCGACGCGATCAAAACCTTTTCTGCCTTGACCGAAGATTACCCGGAACTGCCCGAACCCCATAACAACCTCGCCGTGTTGTACGCAAGCCAGAACCAGTACGACAAAGCCAAACTGGCGCTGGAAATGGCGATACGCACACACCCCAGCTACGCCACCGCACACGAAAATCTCGGCGACATTTACGCCAAGATGGCCAGCCAGGCTTATGACCGCGCTTTGCAACTGGATCGCGGCAATACCGCAACGCAAACCAAGCTGGCGATGATTCAGGATCTGTTCGCGGGCGGCGCACGCGGCAAGGCGAGCCCGGCGCGCAATGTTGTGGCGGCGAACAAGCCCGAACCGGTCAAACCCGAGGCTGATGCAACCAAGCCTGCACCCGCCGAAAAGAGCGTCGAAACACCTCCTGCCGAGAAGAGCGCCGTATCCCCTGCCGCAACGGGCGGCAGCAGCGAGGTGCTGGATTCCGTACACGCGTGGGCTGCCGCCTGGTCGGCCAAAGATGTAAAAAAATACCTCTCAGCCTATGCGGCTGATTTCAAGACGCCGTCAGGCGAAAGCCGCGCCGACTGGGAAACACTGCGCCAGGAGCGCATCAGCAAACCCAAGTCCATTAAAGTTGCCATCAAAAACGCCAACGTAACGCTCGTGGACGACACCCACGCGACGGTAACGTTCAAACAGTCCTATCGCGCCAGCCACCTGAAATCCTCCGACAACAAAACACTGGTCATGGTGAAATCCGATGGCAAGTGGTTGATCCAGGAAGAGCGCTCCAAGTAAGCCATGCTGCACCGGATACTGCTTCCCTCTTTACTGTGCGGCTTGCTGGCAAATACGGTACACGCTGCGCCGGATTTGCATAACACGGAAGCGCAGTTGGCCAAGAGCCTGCAAGCCATCAACAACAGCCGCCTCGATATCGCGCTCAACGAGGTGGACAGCCTGCTGCGCGCCAACCCAAATTTCAAGCTGGCGTATCTGGTCAAAGGCGACCTGCTGATGGCGCGCGCCGGCGCAATCAATCATTTCGGCAGCGCGGCAAACGCCCCGCGCGACAAGATTGATGAGCTGCGCGACGAGGCGCGGGCGCGCCTGCAACGCGTCCAGGCGCAGCACGCCGCCCAGTTCCCCCCGCGCTATTTGTGGAAACTCGATTCTCGGCAAAAATATGCCATTGTGGTCGACGCCAGCCGTTCCACACTCTACGTGTACGAGAACGTCGATGGCGAGCCGCGTTATGTGGCGGACTACTACGTCACGATCGGCAAGCTCGGCACCGAAAAAATTTCCGAGGGCGACCAGCGCACCCCCATCGGCGTGTATTTCGTAAAAGCCAATTTGCCGAAAAACAAGCTGGCCGACATGTACGGCAGCGGCGCTTATCCGCTCAGTTACCCGAACGAATGGGACCGCAGGAACGGGCGCACCGGCCAGGGCATCTGGATACACGGCA
>SCPW01000316.1 GCA_004298605.1 Gallionella sp. | reverse complement strand
ACACGCCGGTGCGGCGTGTGGACGCAATTCGTGCCGGCCCAGGAACAGTCCGCGCCGGCGCTTCTCGAAAGCGCCGGGCTGCTTGAAGATTTGTTTGCGGCCTTGCCCGGGCATGCATGGTCTATCGAATTGTTGTGCCAGGATCCCCATTTCGTGCTGCCGGGTTTGTTCGAAAAAAGTGGGACTTCGCGCCTGCAATTTCACGCATTGACGATGAATGTCGAACTGAAGGGTTCTTTTGAAGACTACTGGAAAAGCAGGTCAAAAAATCTCGTCAAGAATATGCGCCGCTACGAGCATCGCACCGACAGCGAATTCGGCAGCGCCGAATTACGGATATTGACCGAACCCGGCGCGATGCGTGACGCTGTCGCCCGCTATGGCGAACTGGAAGCCGGCGGCTGGAAAAGCCGGGAAGGCACGGCGGTCAACATCGAAAATGTGCAAGGCCGGTTCTACGCCGAGGTGATGGGCCGTTTTGCGGAAACGGGCCAGGCCAAGGTAATCGAGCATTGGCTGGGCGAAAAACTGGCCGCATCCAGGTTGCTGGTTTCCGGCAGCGATCTGGCGATCATTCTCAAGACGTCCTACGACGAGAGTCTGGCGAAATTCGCGCCGGGGCGATCGCTTCTGAAGCGCTATCTCGAATACGCTTTCGCGGAGAAGCGGGAAAGCCTCGTGGAGTTTTATACGAATGCCACGCCGGATCAGCTCGCCTGGGCGACGGGGCATCGCCCCATCTCCCACGTCATGTTTTTCCGGTCGACCTCCCAAGCGCATTTGCATGATGCCTACCTGTCCGTCAAACGATTGCTTTCGGGCGTTCACGGCAAAGCGCGGGAGCCGTTATCCGGGCTTGATATCCGGCGTCACGAAAGCATGTCCGGCTTGCCGCCCGGCTGCGAGGCCTTGTTTAATGCGGGCGAGCAGGATAGTTTCGACCTGTCTGCAGACTGGTTCCGCTTGCTGGAGGCCGAGGTATTTGTTGAAGATTGCGCCCGGATTTACGTGCTGCAGCAAGACAATGAAGTGCGGGGCGTTTTGCCGCTTTTCTTCCAGCAAACGGGGATGTGGCTCAGGCATGCGAACAGCCTCGCAAATTTTTATTCGTCGTTGTACCGCCCGCTGCTCTCGCCAGCCGTAACCCCCGATGAGTTGGCGTGCTATCTGCGGATGGTTTTGCGGGATGCCCGTATTGATGTGCTGCGCTTCGACGCGATGGATCCCGCGCATCCCGCGTTTGGTCTCCTGGAGCAGGCCATCCGCCGGGCCGGCCTCAAGCCGTATCGGTTTTTTTGTTTCGGAAACTGGTATTTGCCCGTGCGGGGCCGCTCGTTCCAGGCCTATTTTCAGGGACTGTCTTCCCAAGTGCGCAACACCGTCCGGCGCCGTGAAAAGAAGTTTCTTGCCGACGGGCGCGGGAGCCTGGAAATTGTGGCCGGCAATGATGGCCTGGAGGAAGCGATTGCAGCCTGGTGCAAGATATATGGCAACAGTTGGAAGGCGGCGGAACCGTTTCCGGAATTTGTTCCCGGGCTGATCCGGATGTGCGCCGCGCGTGGCTGGCTGCGCCTGGGGCTGGCCCGCTATGACGGCGAGCCAATAGCGAGTCAGATATGGATCGTGAGCCATGGCAGAGCCGCCATTTACAAGCTCACCTATGAGGAAAAATTCGCGCACCTGTCGGCCGGTACGGTGCTCACCGCGCACCTCATGCGCCATGCGCTGGATGAAGACAAGGTGCAAGAAGTGGATTACCTGATTGGCGACGATGCCTACAAAAAAGACTGGATGAGCCACCGGCGTGAACGATGGGGGATTGTGGCTTACAATTCCCGGACTTTGGGAGGAGTGGCAGGAATGGCAAATGAAATATCCCGCCGATCCGCCAGTGCGGTATGGCGCCACCTGAATCGTGCCCTGGCCGCCCTGAAAGGCGAGACCGGCAGCACCGGCAACAACCAGAAAGGTAAACATGCTGATCCATGAATTGATCCTGCATCGCGCGGATACGATGCCCCGGCATATTGCCCTGTGCGATGGAAAACACGGAATGGCTTATGCGGATTTGGCCGATGAAG
>SCPW01000315.1 GCA_004298605.1 Gallionella sp. | reverse complement strand
CGATGATGGAAATCCCGCTTATCTCCTCGTTATTCAAGCCAAAAAGCCACGATGGCGGCTGGCTTGCTGTCAGCTTGGGCGCGCATGGCGTTTATCTGGCAAAAATCGGGCTTGCCGGGGCGATGCCGAGCGTGGTGCGTTGCGAATACCATGAGATGGGCGCTCTCTCTTCGCAGGCGCTGGAAAAGTTATGCCGCGAGGCCGGTGTGGGCAATCATGATTGCACGACGCTGCTGGCCCCGGGGGAGTATCAGATGATACTGGTGGAAGCGCCCAATGTTCCGGCGGATGAGTTGAAAACGGCGGTCCGCTGGAAGATCAAGGATGGTTTGAACTACCACATCGACGATGCCACGGTAGATGTGCTGCAAATTCCCGCCGGCAAATATGGCTCGAACCGCGCGCAATCCGTCTATGCGATCGCGGCGCAGAACAGCGACATCCGGAAGCGCATCGCGCTGTTCGAAAATGCGAAAATCAGGCTCGATGTGATCGATGTTCCCGAAATGGCGCAACGCAATATCGCCGCGCTGTTCGAGCAGGATGACCGCGCCCTGGCGCTGCTGGCTTTCGACGATAACGGCGGGTTGCTGACGCTTACGGCAGGCGGCGAGTTGTTCCTGTCGCGGCGCATCGAAATCAGCACCGGCCAGTTGCAGGATGCCGATGAGAGCCTGCGCGCGCAATACCGCGACCGCGTCGGGCTGGAGTTGCAGCGTTCGCTGGACTATTTCGACCGGCAATATAACCACCTGTCGGTCAGCCGCGTTCTGGTGAGCGCGCCCGGCGAGGCGGGGCTGGTGGATTTTCTGGCATCGGCTGTCGACATCAAAGTGGAAAAACTGGATTTGTCCCAGGTGATGGATATCGGCGCGGTTCCCGCGCTTGCCGACGCCGAGTTCGCCGTGCATGCGCTGCCTGCGCTGGGCGCGGCGTTGCGCCAGGAAAGCCGCGCGCCATGAGCCAGCAGATCAATCTGTTCAATCCGGACTTCAGGAAGCAGCGCAAATATTTTTCGCTGCCCGCCATGTTGCAGGCATTGGGCATGATCGCCGCGGGCTCATTGCTTTTTTACGGCTACGCGAGCTATCAGGTTGCCCAGCTTGGCAAGCAGGCGGAGGAAAGCGGCAAGCGCTACAGCGCCGAGCAGGCGCGCCTGGCGCGTTATACGCTCGGGTTTTCCCCGCAACAGGCCAACCAATCGTTGCAGGACGAGGTGCAGCGGCTGGAGAAACAAGTGATCGAGCAGGACGGGCTGATCGAGGCTGTCAAATCCGGGGGGGCGGGCAACACGACCGGCTATTCGGAATACATGCGCGCTTTTTCGCGCCAGGTGGTGCAGGGCTTGTGGTTGACCGGCTTCAAAATAACCGGCGATGCGGCGCAAATCGGTTTGAGCGGCGGGGTCGTGAGCCCGGAATTGCTGCCCGCGTATATCCGGCGCCTGGGCGGGGAAAGCATCATGCAGGGCAAGACTTTTTCCGCGCTGAAAATGCAACAGCCCAAGGCGGTGGCAGGGGCGGGTTCCGCACCCGCGCCCGCGCGCTATGTGGAATTTAACCTGTATTCCAGCCAGGGTGGCGAGGCCGGAAAATGAAACGTTACTGGGAGCTGGCGTGCGCCAAGATAGACGGGGTGTCGTCGCGCGAGCGCGCGCTGGTTTTTGCCGCCGTTGTTTTCATCGCGATCTCGCTGATAAACGCGACCTTGTTCGATCCTCTGCTGACCAGGCAAAAAATATTGTCGGCGCAAGTGGTGCAGCAGCAGGAAAAAATGAAGGAGATTCAGGCGCAGATACAGAGCCTGTTGCAGGCAAAAAGCGACGACGAGCATTCGCCGTTGCGCGACCGGCTGGCGCAGCTCAGGCAACAATTGCAAACGCAGGATGATTATCTGCAAAGCCGCCGTGACCGGCTGGTCGCCCCGGATAAAATGGCGGGTCTGCTGGAGCAGGTGCTGAGCAAAAACGACAGGCTGCAACTGGTCGAACTGAAAACCTTGCCGGTGGGCCTGTTGCTTGAAACGGGGCAGGCGACCGGCGGCGGGGCGCAGGCCGCCGGTCTGCACGATGCGCAAAAGCAGGTTTTCAAGCACGGCGTGCAAATTGCCGTGCGCGGCAGGTACTTGGATTTGCTGCAATATGTCAGCGCATTGGAGAAAATGCCGGTGCAAATGTTCTGGGGGGAAGCCAGACTGAGCGTGGAGCAATATCCCGATGCCGTGCTGACGTTGACTGTGTACACTTTGAGCTTGGATAAAACATGGTTGGCGGTATGATTCGGGGGGTGGAGGCGTTGTCGCGGCTGCGCCGCGCGGTTTTCCAAAGCGTGCCGCGCAGCGGCGTCCAACTTTCCGTACTCTGCCTTCTGTTTTCTGCTTTCTGCCACGCCGAGGAGTTGCCCGACCCCACACGCCTCCCCGCCATCATTGGCGCGCCTGCCGCTGCGGCGCAGGCCGAAATGCCGGGCTTGCAGTCGATCATCATTTCAAAAGCGCGGCGCGCCGCGATCATCGACGGGGAAACCGTTGAACTGGGCGGCAGACACGGCGATGCGAAACTGGTCGGGGTGAACGAAGGCAGCGTGGTGTTGCAAGGCGCGCAGGGCCGGCAGGTGCTGGCGCTGTTCCCCGGTGTGAAGATAACGCAGAAAAAGAACAAGGCCAAACCGCCGCCGCCCGCGAGCAAGGCGCAGGCAGGCAAGCGCAAAGCCGGGCAGGCCGTACACAAGGAGAGAAAATGAGAATCATGATATGGCTGGGCGTAGCGCTGTCGCTGGCAGGCTGTGCGGCTCCGGCCAGCCGCAACGGGGCGGCGGATGCCATCCGGCGTGAAATGAACCAGGCCGCGCAGGACAGCGTGCAGCCCGGGGCGGATGCGGTGAACAACGCCCTGCTGCCGCCGCTGGCGGCAAGCATGCCCAGGGTGGCGAACCAGCCGCTGGAAACCAGGTTCGACCTGACGGTAAAAAACACGCCGGTGCAACAGGTGTTCATGGCAATCGTGTCGGGGACGCGTTACAGCATGTTGCTGCATCCGGATGTCGGCGGCAACATTTCGCTGAACCTGAAAGATGTGACGGTTTTCGAGGCGCTGGAGGCGATCCGCGAGCTGTATGGCTACGATTACAAAGTGGACGGCGCGCGTATTTACATCCAGTCGGTCGCGCTGCAAACGCGGATTTTCCAAGTGAATTATCTGACCGGATTGCGCGAGGGGAAATCCTTGTTGCGCGTCACATCCGGCTCGGTGTCCGACAGCCCGGCAAGCACGACCGGCGGTGCGACTACCACCGCCAGCACAACCTCGCACGGGCTCGACAGCAGCAAGGTAGCCATGACCAGCAGCGCCGATTTCTGGGCGGAGCTCGGGCATGCGCTGACAGCCATCGTCGGCAATGAAAAAGGGCGCAGCGTGGTGGTCAGCCCGATGTCCGGCGTGATCGTGGTGCGCGCCATGCCGGACGAACTGAGGAACGTGGCCGCTTACCTCAAGGCCTCGCAGATTTCCGTCGAACGCCAGGTGATACTCGAAGCGAAAATTGTCGAAGTTCAATTGAATGACGGCTACCAATCCGGCGTGAACTGGGGCGCATTCAAAAACAGCCCGAACAGCCGCACTTCCATAGGGCAATTGTCCCCGGGCGCCACGCTTGCCGTCTCCGGGCAGATAACCGACGGGACGTCATCCTCCACACCGGGCACGAATCTGTCCCTGGCGGCGACAGCCGCCGCAGGGCAGACGACGGCGGGCGCATTGTTCGGGCTGGCTTTCCAGTCCAGCAATTTTGCCGCGCTGCTGAGTTTTCTGGAGTCGCAGGGCAATGTGCACGTGCTGTCCAGCCCGCGCATCGCGACCCTGAACAACCAGAAGGCGGTTCTCAAAGTCGGCACGGACGAGTTTTTTGTCACCAACGTTTCCAGCACCACGACAACCGGCACGGCCACAACGACCACGCCGACCGTCACGCTGCAACCGTTTTTCTCCGGCATCGTGCTGGACGTCACGCCCCGCATAGACGAGAACGGCGAGATCATTCTGCATGTACACCCTTCGGTCAGCCAGGTCAGCACGGTGAACAAGTCCGTCAATACGGGCAGCGCGGGCGGCACGCTCAATCTGCCGCTGGCTTCCAGCTCGGTTTCGGAAACCGACAGCGTCGTGCGCGCGCGCGATGGCCAGATCGTGGCGATCGGGGGGTTGATGCGGCAGGCCGCCTACGATGACGAATCCGGTTTGCCGGGCATGTCCAAAACATGGTTCGGCAAGACCAACCGGCGCAACGAAAAACGCGAACTGGTCATCCTGTTGAAACCCACTGTGGTGGATAGCGACAAGGACTGGTCGGACGACATCACCCGCAGCCGCGATCGCTTCAACGGGATGGCGGCGCCGTCCGCGGGCGGCAAACCATGATCCGGGAAGCAGAAAATGGAGGGCGGAAAACAGCAACCGTAGGGTGGGCCATGCCCGTCATGTCGGGCATGGCCCGATCCGCACTTTGTTTTGGCCCGCCCTTGGGATGATATGTACCTGAAACACTTCGGCCTGCGCGAACCGCCGTTCGGCCTGACCCCGGACACCAGCTTTTTTTTCGCCTGCTCCAGCTACCAGGAGGCGCTTAACACACTGCTGGTGGCGGCGCGCAACGGGGAGGGTTTCATCAAAATTACCGGCGAGGTGGGCAATGGCAAGACGATGCTGTGCCGCAAATTTCTCACCACGCTGAACCAGGGAAGGCAACCCGCCACACCGCTCGGCGCGCAGGATCGGGCGGACGGCGCGCCCTCCGCGC
>SCPW01000314.1 GCA_004298605.1 Gallionella sp. | reverse complement strand
ATCTAATCCGCGTAATCTGCGGATAATTGATTTTCCAGGTTTATGCAAAGCACGATTCCAATTAGAATGCGCGCTGAATTTCCCCAGCTCATTAAAAAGGTCGTAACTTATATGCACCCCATGCTCAACATCGCGGTGAAGGCCGCGCGTCGTGCCGGTAATCTGATTTACCGCTCCACCGACAAGATCGATCACCTCACCGTCACCAAAAAATCCCACGCGGATTTTGTCAGTGAAGTGGATCGCGCCGCCGAACAAACCATCATCCAGACCTTGCTGGAAGCCTATCCGGACCATGCGATTCTAGCAGAAGAGAGCGGCAGCCAAGGCGATTCGGAGTTTCTCTGGATCATTGATCCGCTGGATGGCACGACCAATTTTTTGCACGGCTTTCCGCAATTCGCCGTATCCATCGCCTTGCAGCACAAAGGCATCGTCACCCAGGCCGTGGTGTACGACCCGACCAAAAACGAGCTGTTTACCGCCACGCGCGGGCGCGGCGCGTTCCTCAACGACAAACGCCTGCGCGTCACCAAGCGCCTGCATCTGGCCGACAGCCTGATCGGCACCGGCTTCCCCTACACCAAGTTTGAACATCTGGATGCCTACCTGGCAATTTTCAAAGAGCTGATGCAGAAAACCGCCGGCCTGCGCCGCCCCGGCTCTGCCGCGCTGGATCTGGCGTGGATGGCGGCGGGACGCTACGACGGCTTCTTCGAAACCGGGCTCAAGCCGTGGGACATCGCCGCCGGTTGCCTGCTGATTACCGAGGCGGGCGGCCTGGTCAGCGACCTGCACGGCTCGGACACCTACCTCAAATCCGGCCATGTCTGCGCGGGCAACCCGAACATCCACCCGCTGCTGCTGCAAGCGATGGCGCCGCATCTCACGCCGGGATTAAAAGGCTGACCGCAACTCATGGCCGAACAAAATCTCCAGCCACAGGCAAAGCAAAATTCGGACTACCTTGCCAAGCCTGCGGCTGGAAGCCACACGCCCATGATGCAGCAGTAGCCGAAACAAACAGTAGTAGCGTGATGATTTAAAATCGAGTTCCCAACCGCCTGTCTAATATTCACTGTGCTATACCCCGCCTTTGTAACCCGCGCCAATGCTAGTGTGTCGCCGGGATATTAGACAGCTTCCAAGCAGGGCGAGACATCAAAGTGAGACATTACCTTTCACCAAACTCTTGCCTGTCATGTAACATGCATCATTTCCATTTGCAGGGATTCTCAGTTGTTAGTTCTGATCGATGAAAGCGGCGATGCTGGCTTCAAGCTGGCGCGGGGCTCTACCCCTCACTTCGTAGTTGCGATGGTCATTTTTGATGACTTCAAGGAAGCAGAACGCACAAGCAGGCTTATTGAAGAAGCGCGCATTTCCCTACGCATCAAACCCGAGTTCAAGTTCAACAAGTGCGCCTCCCAGGTGAAGGATGGATTTTTTGAGGCAGTCGCATCCTGCAAGTTTTCAGTGCGCGCCATCGCTGTAGACAAATCCAGGATATACAGCGACAACCTGCGTGAGAACAAGGAACTGTTCTATAACTTCTTCGTTAAATCACTGCTCCAGCATGACAATAATGCGCTGGCTGGCGCGAGAGTAAAAATCGACGGCAGCGGCGACCGTGAATTCAAACGCGAGCTGGTCGCTTACCTCAAGCGCGAATCAGCAGCCGGAAAAATTGTGGACGTGAAATTTGCCGAGTCGCACCGGAACAACCTCATCCAGTTGGCCGACATGGTGGCCGGTGCAATTGCGAGATCGTACCGGGAAGGTGACAGAAACGAGCATGACCGCTGGCGCAAGATGCTTGGCAGCAAGATTCAAAATGTTTGGGATTTTCGGTAGTGGTGAGAACCGTCCCCGCGCCCTAGACTGGAGATTACCAGCCAAGCTCACCATACGGTGACGATTCGGAACGTGGGGACTAGGTGCGGCTATTATGAGCCAAAAACCGTTAAAAAGTAAACACTTTGTTAACGCTTAATCAACACTTAGCCTCTCCGCCTTGCCTTTACGGGGCGGAGCGGTTAGCCCGCGAAGTCTGGAGGTGTGAAGAGCGGGGAGCGGTTGGGCTGCGGGGAGTTTCTGGAGTCCACCCCATCGCCTCACCGTGCATCAGCGTAAATCACCCCTCTGCAAGCCGGTTTTGGTTTTGATGTGTTGCGCCCTCGCCGGATGGTTGCACGGGGCAATCTGCCGGATCCGCCACCGTCATTTATGATGCTGCTGGCCAGCCTGATTTTCGCCACTGGCGCGCTGCCTTGCATTCCTGCAATAATGCGCCACCGTAATCAAGTGAAGAGCCTGTAGCTACAAGGCTTTCGACCATAATAGAAACACTTTTTAACTGGGTTTGAAATGCGTCCGACCAAGAAAAAAATGACTGTCAAGAGCACGCCAATAAAGCATCCATAAGCAGAGGGAAAATGCCAACTATCACACTACCCAAAACCGTTTTTCGGCGAGTTGAGAAACTTGCCAAGGCTTGCAAGCGCACACCGGACTATATTGTTACTCGCATCCTGAAAGACTGTTTGGATTATGAAGAATGGAAGCTTGAGCAGATAGATGCCGGGCTTGCCGACATTAAAGCTGGGCGCGTCATTTCTGATGATGAGCTTTGGGATAAGTTTGCGGAAGAAAAACTGGGAATGGAAATACCGTACCGCTCCAAAGGTCATCCCAAGAGCAAAGCTTGAAGGTGCTCCATGAACATGCGCTGGCCAGGCGGGTAGCCCCCCACTGGCGCACTGCCCCGCATTCCTGCAATAATGCGCCACCGTATTCAAGCGCAAAACATGTAACGACAAGGCTTTCAACAGCTTGAATCATCCTGATTAACACCCTGCTAATCAATGATGAGTACTCGGCTCAACAGCAAAAAAATTATGCCCGACAACCCAAAACAGACTCACACAAAGAGCCAGCCGCAGGATGATGGCGCTCCCAATATATATGCGCTGAGTTCTGCCGCTGCTCCTGAAGAGAGCTTTCCTAAAATGTTAGCTACTCTTAGGGAGGGGAAGGGGCTTAAGCATGATTCGTTGAGTGAATTGACTAAACATGTAGATCCGCAGAAGAGGGGAATTGCTAGAACTACTCTACGTGGTTATGAGCTTGGCGTTACCAAGCCGGGAATTCGAGAATTGCGCATTCTAAGCCAAGCACTCGGGGTTACTGCCAATAAGCTTATTTTTGGAGCCGACACCCCTGATTCGGCTTTGATTCAAGGAGGCTCCACCCCTGAACAAAAAAAATTCTTAGGTAGAGAGCGAGATGATTTTATTGAGATAGCCTGCTTTTTAGTTTCCATGTATCGACTCAGTGAGAGAGAGCGCGACACGGTGTACAACGTAACCTCCAGCCTTGTGGCAGCAAAGCTTGGTGAGGTTGAATACAGAAAATTGATGGATGCAACACGAGAAGTCGTAGAGACCTTTGTCGATGCGCATACTGATATGCAAGGCGAAGCTAAAGAGACTTCCCAGGAGCAAATGATAAAAACAGTAATGCCTTTGTTTAAGGCCACATTAGCAAAGTTCGGTTTCCCTCCAATGATGCCAACCCCTGAAGAGTAGTTATTGGCAGCACTCACGCAAACCGGCCATATTGAGCCGGTTTTTTTTACCCCTTAAAGTTTAGATATTGACATATTTCGTCAGCTGCTTGACATTTGTATTGAGTTGCCCATAATGGCGACAACTCGACAGTTTATGTCGAGTTGTCGAATAAGGAGGCTATCATGGCAATCAAACAACAACCCATCCTCACCCAAGAGGATTTTGAAGCAGCACTCGTAACTCTACGCCTCAGCGTGTCCGAGGTATCCAGAGAATCAGGCATCCCACGGCACATCGTCAGCCACTTCCGCAACTACGGCGACGGCTTAAAGCCAGAACAAGCCGCCAAGCTGCGCGATTACTTTGTAGAGCGCGGAGTTGAGTTCACCGAAGATGAGGGGCTGACCGATCAAAAAGGGCAAGCACCAACCATTGCCAGCCTTCACCCGCAACTGGGTGTCGGCATCCAGCAAGTGCATCACTTTCCCATCAGCAGCAATATCCCGGACGAGGTGATCCGCGATGCGATGTACATCATGGACGAAAATGATGCGCGCCTGATGTTGCTGTTGCAGAACAAGCTGGAACGCGATGAAGGATTCTTTGGGGATGGTGAACTGACTGAGGAAACGAAAGCCACCTTGCAGGAGGCTTTTGCCCTTCTGGCCGGCAACTACATCACGTTCCGGCTGTTGCGCGGCTGGCCAGCGCTCAATGTGCAGCCCACCAGCGAAAAGCCGCAAACCGTGCGCGACATGATTCTGCAAACTTTCATGCAGCCGCTGGTCGATGCCGGGCTGATCGTTGCGCCTGAGCAAACCGAAAAACCTGAAACTGCGGAGGCCACAGAATGAGTCCCGTCCTTCCAGTAAGCATGATTCCCATCGCTGCCCGCGCTGCAAGCAGCCCTGCCGGATTCGTTCTGGCCGTACTGATCGGCTTGGCTATTTTCGCAGCCAAGCAAAACAAGTCGCCAGCAACTCACACCCAACCACAACGCTGATAGGAGCTCCCCATGACGAACCGCCAACAACCCCCCAGCTTGTCTGACGATGAGCTATTGCAAGAGTTTAAAGAGCGAGAAGCGGAAGCCAGAAACTTGATAAACGGCGCATCCTTCTTTCTTGGCATGCCGAAAGGTTTGGTAAAGCTCGAAGCTGCGCAAAAGGAAATCAAACGCGCATTACAAATCAATCGTGAGCTGATTAAACGCGGGGTGAATTTATGAGCCACCAAAGTGCAACAAGCCCACTGGAAGCTTGCCGTACCCCTGCGGTGAGCCTTCCACCTCTGTCATTGCTTCTTGACCCCGTACAGCGCGCTTGGGACGCGGCAGGGTACACCGACAGAACAATTTTTCTCCATGCATTCGGCATTCCTTGCGACCTGGCCACACTGTTTTGGGACGAGCTCCACTACACCGTTCGGATTGTGCTCAGGGCGCATATCCAGCGTTTCCTCAAGCGCGGGCAGGTGGCGGCATGATGAACACCGAGCCTCGAATTGATAACCGGATAAGCTCCGGGGGCAGGGGGTCTGACCTTCTTGGTATCTTTGCGAATACTGCGGCCAGTCCCTCAGCACCAAAACCAAAAAAGAAAGCGGCCAAGGCGGATGCGGACGATGCGATGACGCAGAGCCGCAAGGCGCGCTATCAGTTGCAGCGGGCAGCACAGGGCTTGTTGCCGCAAGAGCGGGTGGCGCATTGCCAGCGCAGCACCATGAGCGGTTCTGGGGTGGGCGTGTACCGTTCGGCCAATGGCGGCGCAAGCTTTTGCGGCCTCGCCACGTGCGGCAGCGTGTGGCATTGCCCGGTATGCGCGGCGAAGATCACAGAAATGCGGCGTCAGGAACTACAGGCCGCGATCAACACCTGGGCGAAGCATGGCGGCACGGTGTATTTGATGAGCTTGACCTTCCCGCACCAGATCAACCAATCGCTGGACAGCAACCTCAAGCTGTTTACTGGCGCGCTCGGAAAATTCAAGGAAAGCAGGATTTACAAGAACGTCATGGCAGCGGTAGGCAGCGCGGGCAGCATCCGCGCAATGGAAGTCACTCACGGCATACACGGCTGGCATCCCCATACACACGATCTGATATTTGCCAAGCCCGAGCAGCTCGAAGCGTTGCAGGCTTTGCAAATGACATGGATCGAAACTTTGATCAAGGTGGGCATCGCCGACCGCAGCCAGATCAATGACATGCTCAAAGCCGCATTCGATGTGCAGAACGGCGACTATGCGGCCGAGTACGTGGCCAAGTTTGGGCATGAAGCAAGCGAAGCCTCCAAGACCTTGACGGATAGCCACTGGGGCGCATCCAGCGAAATGACCAAGAGCTATGCCAAGGTTGGCAAGCGGCTTGGCGGGCGTACCCCATTCACGCTATTGGCCGATTACATCAAAGGCGACAAGGCCAGCGGCGAATTGTTCACGGAATTCGGGTTGTGTTTCAAAGGCAAGAGGCAGCTTTTTTGGTCGCCTAAATTGACGGCTGCTCTCAAGTTGCTGGGGTATGACCGGCACGAAAAAACTGATGAAGAAATTGCCGCAGAGTCAATGCCGGAACGCGAATTTGTCACCACGCTGAACCACGAACAATGGAAGCTTGTTTTGAGCCGCAATGCGCGCTTTGAAGTGCTGCGCGCCGCACAGGATGATGGCGCGGAAGGCGTGACGCGATTGCTGGAGGAGCTGGCAGGCCGGAAGCAAACGCACCAGGGTGTTTATTGCTACCAAGAGTATGGGGGGCATAAATACAACAGGCCGTATTGGGCGGAAATGCATTAGGCGGATTGCATGTGACGCGCCGGTCGTGACCCGCCACGGTTCGGTCACACCGGCCAAGCCACAGGAAACGCGGTTGCGCTGAACGGAATCAAGATAGCAAAGTTGCAGGGATTGTGGAGCAGAATTTTAATTCGTTGTGCGCCGAAACCGCCAAGCACCGGCGCACAACTAGCCTCGATAGGAGCAAGGCTGAATGAAGAATACCACCAAGAAGAAAAAAACGCACACATACCCAAGCAAGAAAACCCGCTGGGCGTACTACATGCAGGCTATCGAACCCACGTCCGAAGCCCTCAACAAAGCATTTCCCGAATACCACCCGCAGTGGGTGCAAATGTCCCAAATGCGCGCCATCAGCCCGGCAATGTTCATTGCCTTCCGCGAATTGTTGGGTATGAACAAGGAGCAGTGCGCGGCTTATCTGCGCATTGACGTGCGCACTTTGCACCGGTGGGAGAGCGGTCGTTGCCCAATATCTTTCGCCGCCTTTGAATTGCTGCGGGTGATCCAAGAAAGCGTGACGTTCAAAATGTCGCACCCGGTATGGGACGGTTGGTTTATCAGCATGGACGGTGTGCTGGTGTCGCCCGATCTCGGCGGAAATCAAGGCCTGTTCACACCCGGTCGTTTGAACTATATCGCTTCTCAAGGCACAGAGGCCAGCCATTTGCGAAGGGAAGTAAATCGCCTGGAAGCCGAACTCAACGAAACCAAAGAAGAAAATACCCAGTTGCGCCAAATGTTCGTTGCCCAAGGCGTAGTAGATGAGCTCGCAGCCATGCAGAACACAATCAGCGAACTGATGAACCGTATCGCAACGGCCAGGATAATCCAATTCCCTGCCGCCCCAATAGACCAACCACAGGAGATAGCAGCATGAAACCGAGACCCTTTATCAGCCCATACATGGGCAGTTTGGATAGCAGCATCAATGCATCGCTGACGCTTGCAAAACTATACAAACGCATCCGCACGATCGACCCTACACACAAACCGGGTAGCCGCTATCAGGCACGGCTCAAGCATAAGCGGGCAGAGCGCCGGGCGCATCTGCGCATCGTGAAGTGACAATCATGTTTCTCACGCAAAGCGAATTGACCGAACATATCCCGAAATGCTACTCACCAGCGGTGAACTGCGCGAACTGACCGAGCGCATCCAGAGCGATGCCCAAGCACGCGAACTGGATGCGCTCGGCATTCCA
>SCPW01000313.1 GCA_004298605.1 Gallionella sp. | reverse complement strand
GAACCGATAAACCCGGCGGCGCCGGTGATGATGTAATACATATTAATCTCCCCAATTGAGAAGGGATAAGGGTGAAGGGTGAAGGGTAAAACCAGCGATGCGCGCCTACCCTTCTCCCTTCTCCCTTCCCCCTTCTCCAATGTCTTGTAAAATTTCCTCGCGGCTAACCACCGCCGTCCCCAGCTTGCCCACCACGATGCCCGCCGCGCGGTTAGCGATGCGCATCGCGTCGGGCAAATCCGCGCCGCTCGCCAGCATCACCGCCAGCGTGGCGATCACGGTGTCGCCCGCGCCGCTGACGTCGAACACTTCGCGGGTCTGCGTCGGCTCGTGCAGCACTTCGTTGGCGCGATACAAGCTCATGCCCTCTTCGCTGCGCGTGACCAGCAGCGCGTCTAGCTCCAATTCGGTACGCAGTTTTTCTGCTTTGGCGTTGAGCTCGGCTTCGGTTTTCCAACTGCCCGCCACTTCGCGGAATTCGCTGCGGTTCGGCGTGAGCAATGTCGCGCCGCGATAGCGCGCGTAATCGTCGCCCTTGGGATCGACCAGCACCGGCTTGCCCGCTTCGCGCGCGAGGCGGAGCATCTCGCCGATATGCGCCAGCCCGCCTTTGCCGTAATCGGACAGGATCACCACATCCGCCAGCGGCAACCGCGCGCGGAAATCCGCCAGCGCGGCGTGCAGCACTTCGTGGCTGGGCGGTGTTTCAAAATCAATGCGCAGCAACTGCTGGTGCCGCGCGATGGCGCGCAATTTGATGATGGTGGAGATGGTGTTGTCGCGGTGCAGCAGCGTGGTGAGATTGCTGTACTCGTTGAGCAGCTTTTCCAAACAAGCGCCCGCTTCATCTTCGCCGACCACCGACAACAGCGTGGCCTGCCCGCCGAGCGCCGCAATGTTGCGCGCCACGTTGGCCGCCCCGCCGGGGCGCTCTTCGATACGTTCGACCTTGAGCACCGGCACCGGCGCTTCCGGCGAAATGCGGTTGACATCGCCGAACCAGTAACGGTCCAGCATCACATCGCCGACCACCAATACTTTTGCATTTTCAAATTTTGGCAATGCGCTCACGCCGAGTCTCCGATTCTATTGCAAGAGTCTTAGGGCGCGATAAATCGCGCCCCTACGATTTCTTTGTTAATGTCGAGCAAGGCCTGCAACGGGTCAGCCGCTTTGGTGATCGGGCGTCCGATCACCAAATAGCTGGAGCCCGCTTGCAGTGCGGCTTGCGGTGTCATCACGCGCTGCTGGTCATCGAGGCTGGCCTGCGCCGGGCGGATGCCCGGTGTGACCAGGCAAAACTCGGTGCCGCAATGGCCGCGCAGCAGCGCGGCTTCCTGCGCGGAACACACCACGCCATCCAGCCCGCTATCGCGCGCCAGCGTCGCCAGACGCAATACCATCTCGGCTGGCGTCGCGTTGATGCCGATGTCGGCGAGGTCTTCCTGCGCCATGCTGGTGAGCATCGTCACGGCGATTAACTTGGGTTGCTGGGTGCTACCGGCAATCGCCTCGCGCGCCGCTTCCAGCATTTTGCGCCCGCCCAGCGCGTGGACATTGACCATCCACACGCCCAGGCTGGCGGCGGCTTTGCAGGCTTGCGCGGTGGTGTTGGGGATGTCGTGAAATTTCAGATCGAGAAAAATCTCGAAGCCGCGCCGCATCAGTTGCTCCAGCAATGCCGGGCCGGTGGCGGTGAACAATTCCTTGCCGACTTTCAAACGGCACAGCGAGGGTTGCAGTTGGTCGGCCAACGCCAACGCCGGTGCGGCTGATGGGTAATCGAGCGCGATGATGATTTTCGGGTCGTTCATATGGGTGTTCCTGTTTCTTCGTTACGGCGCGGCGAATAGCTGTCCCAAGCCTGGCAGGCCGGGCAATGCCAGTAGAATTGGCGCGCCTTGAAGCCGCAATGGGCGCAGTGATAGGTGGCCAGATTGCGCGTGCGTTTGTGTACCAGATTCTTCACCAGCTCGACATCGGCGCGCCTTTCCATCGGCACTTCCAGCAGGCGCGCTTCGAGCAATTTATCCAGACCCAGCAAGGTCGGGTTGCGCTGCAGTTCGTCGCGCACCAGCAAATAGGCGGCAGCCGAACCTTCATTTTTCAACACACCATCGAACACCACGTCCATCAAGTCCAGCGAGTGGTATTTGCCCAAGTATCCGCGCAACAAAACGATCCCTTCCACCTCGCGGTCCAGATTGCGGTAGGCATCCAGCAGACGCCCCGCGACCAGCGGCAAATATTGCGCATCCTGCGCCTCGATGGTTTTCCAGATATTGATGGCTTCCTCAAGTTTCCCCTCGCCGGTCGCCATATCGCCCAGCATCATGGTGGCGCGCACCGCGCCCGGGCAGGCCGCCAATGCCTGTTGCAGATGCCCGCGCGCCGCGGTCGGGTCGTCCCGCGCAATTTCCTCGTTCGCCAGTTCGCAATAGAAAAAGGCGGCCTGTTTGCTGTAGGACTGCCCGGATATTACCGCGAGGCGCTGCGCGACCCCGATAGCCTTGAGCCAGTCATGCTCCTTCTGGAACAGCTCCAGCAAAAACTCCAGGGCCGGTTTGCTATATGGCGTATTTTCCAGCTCGCCGAACAGGCTTTCGGCGCGATCCAGGATTCCGGCCTTCAAATAATCCTGCGCCAATTCGAAAATGGCCTGCTGGCGCTTGTTATTATCCAGATCTGCTCTGTCCACCAGGTTGTGGTGCATGCGCAAGGCGCGATCCACTTCGCCGCGCCGCCGGAACAGGCTGCCCAGCGCGAAGTGCAGCTCGATGGTTTGCGGGTCGACCTTGACCACCTCGATGAAGGCTTCGATGGCTTTGTCCTGTTGTTCGTTGAGCAGGAAGTTCAGCCCCTGGAAATACGATTGCGGCAACGCGTTCGATTCCGAAAGCAATTCTTTAATGTCGATGCGTGCGGCCAGCCAGCCCATTCCGAAAAATAACGGGAAGATCAGCAGCATCCAGGGTTCAAATTCCATAACTTAAAAATCTACCGGGAAGGTTGGACGGGTATTTACTGCACTTCGTCAATACCGGCAAGTTTGCCCTTGACCCGGATATCGCGTTTCAAACGCGCGATTTCACGGCGTTGCCGCAGCACATTGCCGAGCATCGCCAGCACACCGACCGCCGCGCCGGCGGCAAAAAATATCAGCAGCACAATCACCAGCGAAGATTGCCACTCATAGCCGAAAAAATAGCGCAACGTGACCGTCTGATCGTTTTTTGCCGCGAACCCGAGCAGCACGATGAACAGCAGCGCACGCAAGACCCAATTAAGATAACGCATGGCATTGACCCGAAAAAACCGCCGTAACGATAGCATGAAAAATGGCGGCCATACCTTGCGATATGCCGCCAAAAATTGAAGATTGCCTTTCTCGTTTGCTTGGCTTCGCCCCCTCGCTTCGCTCTCCCCGCTTGCGGGATAACCAGCGGCTTGGCTGCGGTCTTTGGCAGCCAAGTCAGATGGCTAGTTGTTTCACCTGTTGTTTCACCCAGAGGATTGATGTGAGGGCTAATCCGGTATCACGAATCCTGGCTGCAGACCCGCTCTCTGAGCTCCTTGCCCGCCTTGAAGTGCGGCACATACTTGGCCGGCACCTTCACTTTGTCGCCGGTCTTGGGATTGCGCCCCTGGCGCGGCGGCCGGTAATTCAAACCGAAGCTGCCGAAACCGCGAATCTCGATACGCCCCCCACGCGACAACGTGGAAGACAATGTATCCAGAATCACCTTGACGGCAAATTCGGCATCCTTGGCCAGCAGTTGCGGATGCAGCTCGGCGAGCCTGGCGATCAAATCAGAACGAGTCATACAATTCTCTCAAATTCAGGCTTCAGCCTTGCTGCCGCTCATCTTGGCCTTCAGCAACGCGCCCAGGTTGGTGGTGCCGGCATTCACGCTGCTTTCGGCGGAAAGTTTCTGCATTGCGGCGGATTCTTCCGCTTTGTTGAGAGCCTTGATCGACAGGTTGATACCACGGTTTTTGCGGTCCACATTGATGATGGCGGCGGTAACGCTGTCGCCTTCCTTGAGGTGATTACGGATATCCTCAACGCGGTCGGCAGACACTTCGGACGCCTTCAGATAGGCTTCCACGTCGCCCTCCAATATGATCGTCGCGCCCTTGGCATCCAGGGACTTCACGATACCGGTAACCACCGCACCCTTTTCATTTCCGGAAACAAAGCCGCCGAACGGGTCGCCTTCCATCTGCTTGATGCCGAGGGAGATGCGTTCGCGTTCCACGTCAATCGCCAGTACCACTGCCTCGACTTCGTCGCCCTTCTTGTAGCCGCGCACCGCTTCTTCGCCGGGCTGGCTCCAGGACAGGTCAGACAAATGCACCAGGCCGTCAATACCGCCGTCCAGGCCGATAAACACGCCAAAGTCGGTGATGGACTTGATTTGCCCCTTAACCTTGTCGCCCTTCTTGTGGTTGGCTTCAAAATCGTCCCAGGGATTGGGTTGGCATTGCTTCATGCCCAGCGAGATACGGCGGCGCTGTTCGTCAATTTCCAAGATCATCACTTCGACTTCATCGCCCAGTTGCACAACCTTGGAAGGATGGACATTCTTGTTGGTCCAATCCATTTCGGAGACATGCACCAAGCCTTCGATACCCTGCTCGATTTCCACGAACGAGCCGTAGTCGGTCAGGTTGGTCACCTTGCCGAACAAACGTGTGCCTTGCGGGTAGCGGCGAGCCAAACCGTTCCAAGGGTCATCGCCCATCTGCTTGATGCCGAGCGAAACACGGTTTTTCTCCTGGTCGAATTTGAGAATCTTGGCTTCGACTTCGTCGCCGACAGTCAATACTTCGGAAGGATGCTTCACGCGACGCCATGCCAGATCGGTGATGTGCAACAGGCCGTCAATGCCGCCCAGATCAACGAACGCACCGTAGTCGGTGATATTCTTGACCACGCCCTTGACGATCGCGCCTTCCTTGAGGTTTTCCATGATCGCTTCACGGTCGGCGCCCATGGTCGCTTCCAGCACGGCGCGGCGGGAAACCACCACGTTGTTGCGCTTGCGGTCCAGCTTGATGACCTTCAGCTCCATCGTCTTGTTTTCGTAAGGCGTGGTGTCCTTGACCGGACGGATATCCACCAGCGAGCCGGGCAAAAAGGCGCGGATGCCGTTGACCATCGCGGTCAGGCCGCCCTTGACCTTGCCGCTGACAAAACCTTCCACAACTTTGCCTTCTTCCATGGCGACTTCCAGATCGTGCCACGCCGCCAGACGCTTGGCTTTTTCGCGCGACAGCTTGGTTTCGCCGTAGCCGTTTTCCAGCGACTCGATCGCGACGGTGACAAAATCGCCCGCTTTGACTTCCAGTTCGCCTTTCGCATTGAGGAATTCCTCAATCGCAATCAAACTTTCGGACTTCAGTCCGGCATTCACCACCACTACGTTGTGGTCGACGCGCACGACTTGTGCGGTAATCAGTTCGCCGGCGCGCATTTCCTTGCGCGTCAAACTTTCTTCAAACATCGCGGCAAAACTATCGGGGTTCAGTACAGCGGCTGCGGTTGCGTTCATCGAATATACCTAAGAAAAATTCTGCCCAAAATGGCGCAGAGGGTTAGTTAAAGTTCCCATCTGACGGAGAGTCAAACGGGGCCTGTGTTTTTTGAGTCTTTCGCCGGGTAGCGCGCCAGCACTTCCTGTACCGCCTGCCCGATATCCAGAGCCGTGGTATCCAGCAGGCTCGCGCCCGGCGCCTGTTGCAGCGGAGCCACGCTACGCCCGGTATCCCGCCCGTCGCGCGCCCGTATATCCTGCAAAAGGGCGGCGATATTAGCATCCATCCCTTTTTCTTTCAACTGCTTATAACGGCGTTCCGCGCGCGCCTCGGCGCTGGCGGTCAAAAATATTTTCAAGTCCGCGTCCGGAAACACCACCGAGGCCATATCGCGCCCGTCTGCCACCAAACCGGGAGCTCTGCGGAAGGCATGTTGCTTGCCCAATAACGCGGCGCGCACCCCGGGCAAAGCCGCCACTTTGGAAGCCGCTGCCGCACATTGTTCGCCGCGCAACTCATCGCCGACCAATGCGCCATCCAGCCAGATTTGCTCGCCCTCGAAACTGATTTCCATGCGTCCGGCCAATGCGGCCAAGCCCGCTTCGTCGGCAAGCATGATGCCACCGTGTTGAGCCGCCACGGCCAGCAAGCGGTACAGCGCGCCGCTGTCGAGATAGTGGTAGCCCAGCTTGGCGGCGACGCGCTGCGCCACCGTGCCTTTACCCGAAGCCGAAGGCCCGTCGATCGCGATGACCGGCACGGCCCGCACCACCTCGCGAAAGCGCGCAAAATAATCCGGGAAAGTTTTGGCCACACAACCCGGATCGTTGATGCGCATCCCTTCGGGGCCGAACGCGGCGAGCGAAAAGCACATCGCCATGCGGTGATCGTCGTAGGTATCAATCGCCGCGTGCCTGGTTTGCGCGGGCGGCGTGATGCGGATGTAATCCGCCCCATCCTCCACCGTCGCCCCCACCTTGCGCAACTCCGCCGCCATCGCCGCGATGCGGTCGGTTTCCTTGACGCGCCAACTGGCGATGTTGCGCAGCGTGGTCGTTCCCTCGGCAAACAATGCCGCGACGGCCAGCGTCATCGCGGCATCGGGGATATGGTTGCAGTCGAGGTCGATGGCCTTGAGCCTGCCGCTCTCCGGCGCACCGGCCTCCATCCAGTTCGGCCCCACCGTGATGCGCGCCCCCATCATCGCCAGCGCATCGGCAAAGCGCACATCCCCCTGAATGCTGTCACCGCCCACGCCTTCGATGCGCACCGGCCCGCCGCCGATTGCGCCCGCCGCGAGAAAATAAGAGGCTGACGACGCATCGCCTTCCACATAAATCACGCCGGGCGACATGTAACAACTGCCCGCCGAAACCGTGAAACTGCGCCAGCCATCGCGTGACACGCTCACACCAAAGCGCGCCATCATCGCCAATGTGATCTCGATGTATGGCTTGGAAATCAGCTCGCCTGCCACCTCCACCGTCACCTCGCGATCCAGCAGCGGCAAGGCCATCAGCAACGCGGTGAGAAACTGGCTGGACACATCGCCGCGCACACTGACACGCCCCGCGCCGCTCAACGTTGCGGGGAAAATTTCCAACGGCGGAAAACCTTCATTACCCAGGTAATCAATATTTGCGCCGAGCTCGCACAGCGCATCTACCAGATCGCCGATCGGCCGCTCGTGCATGCGCGCCACGCCGGACAACCGGTAATGCCCGCCGGACAAAGCCAGCGCGGCTGTCAGCGGGCGAAATGCGGTGCCGGCATTGCCCAAAAACAATTCCGCCTGCTTGACCGGAAAACGAGCGCAGCGAGTTTCGCCAAAATTCCCGCAGCAGCCCTGTACGCGAAATACGTGCGGCTCCAGTTGTTCCACACCAACACCCAGCGCGCGCAACCCGGCCAACATGCGTTCGGTATCGTCCGACAGCAACACATCGCGTATCTCGGTTGCACCTTTTGCCAGAGCCGACAGCAGCAATATGCGGTTGGAAATACTTTTTGAGCCGGGCAGCGTGATCGTGCCGCGCGCGCCGAGCAGAGGAGGAATGTCAATAAAATTTGCAGATATCATGAGTAATCCAGATAGCCTTGGAACAGGCTGCGCCAAAAAATTTGAGGGCGGCATCATACCGCAGCAGGGCCACGTCAAAAACAGTTTGACTCCAATCCGGGGTTGGCGGGATACCCGCTGTCCATCTGTGCCAACATTGAAGAATACACGTTGCTTAGCCCTCAGCCTGCTAGTAGACTTGCCCCGCTATATTCTCGCCTGTAATCTCGGGGTGTATATGAAACTTCGCATAAAATTAGTTCCGCTCGCCCTCGCAAAACAAGGGATGAAGCTGGGCGCTCCGGTGCATGATACCCATGGGCATGCCTTGCTGATGGCCGGAGCCGAGCTCAGTACGCCGGTGCTGGCCGGTTTGCAGCGGCACAACATCAGTTGTGTTTCTGTGCTGGAGGAGGATCACCGCAGCGAGGAGGAGCTGGCCATCGAGCGCGGCCAGACCACCGAACGTATAGATGCCCTGTTCCGCGGCATGGATCAAACTGCCAGCATGGAATCGCTGCACCGCCTCATTCTCGAATACCGGCTCGAACCCCTTCTATGAACATGCCAAGGTCGATAGACGACATCCTGCAGAATGTCGAACGGTTGCCGACGATGCCCAAGGCTGTCATGGAAATTATCCGTTGCGTTGACGACGACAACATTGCCATCGACTCGCTGGTGCAGCAGATCAGCAGCGATATCGGCCTGTCTTCCAGCATACTTAAAATGGCGAACACCCACCGGTTTTCCGTGCATGGCGGCATCGCATCCGTCCATGATGCGGTAATGCTCGTCGGATTCAAGCAAATCCGCGATATGGCGTGCATGGTGGGCGTAATGGACAGCTTCCCGCAACACCAGTACACGCTGTTCGACTACGCAAACTTCTGGCGGCATAGCATGGGCGTCGGTATCTGCGCCAGGATATTGGCCAAACGCGTACTGGACAAACACCTCGGGCTCAATCCGGATGTCGCATTTATTTCGGGCATGCTGCACGGCATCGGCCAACTGGCTTTGATCGCCGCTGTGCCGGACGAATTTCATATCGCGATGGACTACCGCGCCTCCCATGATTGCAGCCTTTTCGAGGCAGAACAGGCAGTGCTCGGCACGGATCATGCCAAGATAGGGGCGCATCTGGCCAGAAAGTGGGAGTTTCCCCAGGTAATTTGCGATGCCATCGAAAAACATCCTGCACCCGACGATGCTCCCACTTCCCACATGACCGACCTGATCCATGTTTCAAAGGTGCTGTGCCACGCCCTGGAAATAGGCGCAGATACGCACACTGCCCCCCCGCTGTCCGATCACGCCATGTCCCGCTTGAATATCAATTTTTTTCAACTGAAACCCTGTTTTGCGCAAATTGAATGCGAGTACCGCAACGTTGCCATGATGCTGGGCTGACCTTCGCCCGGAAATGTGGCTCCCTCGCCATGCTATACGGACCATTATTGCCGGCTGTACCCGCACTCAGGG
>SCPW01000040.1 GCA_004298605.1 Gallionella sp. | reverse complement strand
GCTCTTCCGATCTACAAGGGGCAGCCGGAGCGTTTTCATCTGGTATCCGAACGTGAACTTACCATCGCACGGGATTTTTCCGGCTTCGGTGAAGACATTCAGGAACTCAAAAAACGGCTGCGCAAAATGGCGGCTACCACGCTGTACGACAGCTTCTCCGAATACGGAAAAGACTTCCGCCGCCGCATGGGTTTGGCGGGCGAACAGGCGCTGGATTTGTTCTACCAGACCGTGTCGATGAAAGCGGTATCCAACATCACCGAATTCGTGCGCAACCACATGCTGGAAGACCCGGACATCGAACCGCGCATCACCGGGCTGTGCCGCCTGTTCGACAACCTCAACGCCGCGCACGAGGCCGTCATCAAAGCCGAAGGGCAAATTGCCAGACTCGCGCCGCTGGCGGACAACTGCCGCAACCACGAATCGCTGGTCGCGGGCGTGGCCGAATCGGAGCGGCTGCGGGAAGCACTCGCCGCGTGGATCGCACAGCGCAAGCACGGGCTGCTGGCAGAGATGATCGCGCGCTTTAAGCTCGAAATTCTTCGTATGGAAGATGAGGCGGGGCAACAGCAAACGGCGATAGACCAATATCACGAACAGCAGAGCGAGCTCAAACAGGCCATCGCCGACAACGGCGGGCGGCGCATCGAAGAAATTGCCGGGCTGATTGCGCAACTGGAAAAAGAACGGGAGCGCCGCAAAAAAGCCTACGACGAATATGCCGCTGCCTGCCAGCAACTCGAACTGCCGCGCGCGCAAAGCCTCGACACTTTTCACGACAATCGCCGCAAGGCCGCCGAACTCAAACACGGCTTCGAACAGGATAAAGCGAAGCAGGCCGATGAGCGTGACCGGCTCAAGATTTCCATCCACAGCGTTGACACGAAATGCAACGAACTGGTTGCCGAAATCGGCTCGCTGAAGAAACGCAAATCCAACATCGACAGCCGGATGCTGCTGCTGCGCGAAACACTATGCGCGGCGCTGAATATCCCGGAAAGCGAACTGCCTTTTGCGGGCGAATTGATCCGGGTGCGCAAAGAAGAAAGCGCTTGGGAAGGCGCCATCGAGCGGGTGCTGCACGGTTTCGGTTTGTCGCTGCTGGTGCCGGAAGCGCACTATGCGGCAGTCTCGGCTTACGTTGATCGCACCCATCTGGCTGGACGGTTGGTGTATTTCCGTACCGCAACTGAGGCGCGTCCAGTTGCATCGCTTGCACCACAAAGTTTGGCCAACAAGGTTGAGATCAAGGCGGACAGCCCATCTTATCCGTGGCTGATGAGTGAGCTGGCGCGCGGCTACGATTATGTGTGCAGCGACAACATGGACGAATTCCGCCGCCACCCCAAAGCCTTGACCCGCCAGGGACAGGTCAAGACCGGCGGCGTGCGCCACGAGAAAGATGACCGCACCGCAATTGGGGATCGCAGCCGCTACGTGTTGGGCTGGAGCAACGAGGAGAAAATTCGCGCGCTGGCAGCGCAGCTCGAACATCACCAGGCTGAAGGCAATGCGCTGCTCGGTCGCCTGGTGAAAACCGAAGCCGCCTTGAAAGAGCTGGATAAACACCAGGCCGCGCTGCTCGAACTGTTGCGCCCCACGGAATTTTCTTTGATCGACTGGTCGCAAACTGTGGCGCAAATCCATCGGCTGCAAGAGGAAAAACGCGAGCTCGAACAAAGCTCCGATACCTTGCGCACACTCAACGCCAGCCTCGAAAATGTCACCGGGCAACTCAAGGAATCCAACCGGAAGCTGGGCGAACTGCAAACCGGAATAGGCGGAAAAAATATCGAGCTCAGCAATGCGCAATCCGATCTGGCCGATGCCCATATTATTCTTCAGCAACTGCCCGAACCCGAGCGCGCGATCTGCTTTGGCAGCCTGGATAAGCAAGCCGGTGAGGCATTGGAAGGCAAACTGCCGAATACGCCCAGGCAATGCAGTGACGCTGAAAAACAGATGCGCAACTGGCTGCAAAGCCGCATCGACAAAACGCGCAAAAAAGCCGGGGAAATTTCCAACCTCATCATCGCCGCGATGCAGCAATACATCGCCGCCTACCCCGCAGATTGCCGCGAGGTGAATGCCAGCCTGGATTCCTCCGCCGAATTTCAGCGCATGCTCAACCACCTGATGGCGGAAGACCTGCCGCGCTTCAAAAGCAGATTCAAAGAACTGCTCAACAAAAACACCATCAACGAAGTCGCGCTGCTGCAAAACAAACTGGATCAGGAATCGCGCACCATCCAGAACAAAATCGACACCATCAACCGCTCGCTCAACCAGATTGAATACGACTCCGGAACCTTCATCCAACTGGTGCCCGATCCCGACCCGGACATGGAAATCCGCCAGTTCAAAGAAGACTTGAAAGGCTGCCTGGCCAACACCCTGACCGGGGCAGAAGATGAGCTTTACACCGAGCACCGCTTCGCCCTGGTCAAAAAAATCATCGACCGCTTCAATGGCCGGCAAGACAGCACCGAGGCGGATCGCCGCTGGACGCGCAAGGTGACGGATGTGCGCAACTGGTATCGCTTTTCGGCCAGCGAACGCTGGAAGGAAGACGGCGCAGAAAAAGAGTTTTATTCGGATTCGGCGGGCAAGTCGGGCGGCCAAAAAGAAAAACTGGCCTACACCATATTGGCCTCCGCGCTCGCCTACCAATACGGGATAGATCAGCAGAACCGCTCCACGCGCGCCTTCCGCTTCGTGATGATAGACGAGGCGTTCGGGCGCGGCTCGGACGAATCCGCGCGCTACGGGCTGGAACTGTTCGCCAAGCTGGGCTTGCAACTACTCATCGTCACGCCGCTGCAAAAAATACACGTCATCGAAAACTACGTGCGCTCCGTCCACCTCGTCCACAATCAGGGAGGAAATAATTCCATGATACGTTCCCTCACCATCGCCGAATACCGCGAAGAAAAAGCGCGTTTTGCGTAGGGGCGCGATTCATCGCGCCCTTTTTTGAGGGTATAAAAAGAGATCGGGCGCGATGAATCGCGCCCCTACGATGATCGAGAAATGGATCCCTATCATGATTACCCCGCAAGACATTCGCGCCAAGGCGCTGCGCCACTGGAGCAGCTATGCCTATCACCGCAACCGCTTATCCGGCGCGCCCTGGCAAGCTCTCGACATCCCCTTCGGCAAACCGGGCGGGCGCGAGTTGCTGACCGAATTCGCCAGCATCGGCAAGTCGTTGCATGACCTGCAAGCCTCCGCCAAAGCCACGCAGGGATACGGTTACCGGATTGATTTTGAGCCGGTCGCCCACCGCCAACTGGGCGAACAGCATTTGCCTGACCGGATTTATTTTGAAACCGAGCAGGATTTTTTGCGCTTCATCGGCAAACAGCGCGAAGCGGCACAATTCAAGCAACTGGCCGAGCAAACCATCGAGCGCCACCCCGCCCTTGCCGGGGTATTGCACGGCAAACCCCGCTGGCTATCGGACAATCTTGCGGTATGGGGCAAGCTGCTCAGCGTTGCCGATTGGTTCATCGCCCACCGGCGACCGGATATGTTTATCCGCCAGATCGACTTGCCCGGCATCGACAGCAAATTCATCGAGCAGCACAAAACGCAACTGACCGTTTTGCTGGATGCCCTGCTGCCCCCGCCCGCCATCGAACGCGGGGCGAAATCGTTCGAGCAACGCTACGGCCTGCGTTTCGACCAACACCTGATCCGCTTCCGCCTGCTGGATTCTTCCATCGCGCTGGCAGGGCTCACCGATCTCACGCTGCCGCTGGAAGATTTTTGCCGTCTTGAACTTCCGTTGGAAACCGTGTTTGTCACCGAAAATAAAGTGAACGGGCTGGTTTTTCCTGCGTTCCCCGGAAGCATGGTCATTTTTATGTTGGGTTACGGTGTGGGCAGCTTGGCCGAGGCTGGCTGGCTCAAGAACAAACGAATCATTTACTGGGGCGACCTGGATACGCACGGTTTTGCAATGCTTTCCCGTTTGCGCGAAAAGTTTCCGCATGTTGAATCGATGTTGATGGATAGCACAACCCTGGCAAAAAATCGTACCTTATGCGTCACGGAACCATCTCCGCTAAAAGAAATTCCGGCCTTCCTGACAGAAGCCGAGCGTGCCACCTTTAACGCGCTGTTATCGCCCGGCGGTATCGCTTTACGGCTCGAACAAGAGCGCATACCTTTCGGGCAGATAGAAGCATTTTTGAGGGGGGCGGTACGGATCGGCGAAACCGGATATCGCATTACTTGACGATCACGCTACGCGCTTCGTAATTCAAACTCACTTCAGGCTCGGTAATCTTTTCGATTTCGGCCTTGCTCTTGCCCGCATCCTGCGCAAAATGCCGGAGTTGGGCCACGCTGGTGGTGCTGTTGTAAGCATATCCATCCAGGACAACCGTTTTGCCGGAAATGTCTTTCGGGACGAAGAAGGCATAATCCTTAAATTTCACGCGCATCATTTTCCCCTCGCCAATATCGACCATCAGCCAGCAGCCTTTCTTCTGGCAAACGCCGGTGATTGTTCCGGTTATTTTGACCGCGAGAGAATCGAGGCCTTTCATTTTCGAGGTGATCGAACTGGCAGGAATGGCGCCTTCCGCGGTAGCCTTTTCGCCGTAGGTGGTTTGCCCGAAAGCGGCGGTCGCCGCGAAGAGTGCGAGAAAGAAAAGAATATTTTTCATGTTTTTCCGTTGTGTAAAATTTGCGGGCGCGAAAATACGCCACAGCGAACCCGCCCGTCAAGGCCGGCATAAATCATCCGGGCCATCGCGATCAGCTCAGCGCGGTAGATATGGTGGTGTGCAGCCCGGAAAAGCCCGCCACTGTGCTATATTTCACGCCGCTTAAATTTAACTCCTTATCCGAACCATCATGACCACTGAACCGACTATTCCCCAATCCGAAAAACTTTTGGCCGGGCGCCCGCAAGACGAAAATGAAATTTTGGCGAAGGCTAATATCGGCGAAGCCGATGTCAAATCACAAAGTGACGGCCAAAGCCACAATCAGATCATCGCGGAGCGCCGCCATAAACTCGCGGAGATACGCAAAGCGGGCGTCGCTTTTCCGAATGATTTTGAGCGCAAGCATCTGGCCGGTGATTTGCATGCCGAGTTTGGCGAGAAGACGCATGACGAGCTGGAGGCGGCGCAAATTCACGTTGCGGTGGCAGGACGGATGATGTTGAAGCGCGTGATGGGCAAGGCCAGTTTTGCCACGGTGCAGGACATGAGCGGGCGCATCCAGTTGTTCATCAGCAACAACGACACCGGCGAAGATGCGCACAATGCGTTCAAACATTACGACCTCGGCGACATTCTCGGTGCGCTGGGGGTGCTGTTCAAGACCAAGACCGGCGAGCTTTCCGTGCGGGTCACACAAGTGCGTTTGCTGACCAAGGCGCTGCGCCCGCTGCCGGAAAAATTCCACGGTCTGACCGACCAGGAACAGAAATACCGCCAGCGTTACCTCGACCTGATCACCAACGAGGAGGCGCGCAAGGTGTTCGTGACGCGTACCAAAATCATCCAGACGATACGCGAATTTTTTATCCGCCACGGCTATCTGGAAGTGGAAACGCCGATGATGCACTCGATCCCCGGCGGCGCGTCGGCCAAGCCGTTCGAGACGCACCACAACGCGCTGGACATGCAAATGTTTCTGCGCATCGCGCCGGAACTGTATCTGAAGCGCTTGGTGGTGGGCGGCTTCGAGAAGGTGTTCGAGATCAACCGCAACTTCCGCAACGAGGGGCTATCCACGCGGCACAACCCCGAATTCACCATGCTGGAATTTTATGAGGCCTACCGCGATTACCGCTACCTGATGGACTTCAGCGAAAAGCTGTTCCGCGAAGTGGCGCAAAAAGTGCTGGGCACAACACGCATCACATATCAGGGCAAGGAGCTGGATCTGGGCAAACCGTTCCACCGCCTGACCATGGTGCAGGCAATCCAGAAATACCACCCGCAATTCACCGACGCGCAACTGTATGACCGCGAGTTCGTGGTTGCCGAACTGGAAGACCTAAAGGCCAAATACAAGCCGGAAGACGGCATCGGCGGGCTGCAATTATCACTGTTCGAGGAATTGGCCGAGGCGCAATTGTTCGAGCCGACCTTCATCATAGACTACCCGGTGGAAACCTCGCCGCTGGCGCGCAGCAGCGACAAAAACCCCGAAATCACCGAACGCTTCGAGCTGTTTATCGTCGGGCGCGAAATTGCCAACGGCTTCTCCGAATTAAACGATGCGGAAGATCAGGCGGCGCGCTTCGATGCGCAAGTCGCGGCGAAAGATGCCGGGGATGAGGAAGCGATGTTCAAGGACAACGACTACGTGCGCGCACTGGAATACGGCTTGCCGCCGACCGCCGGAGAAGGCATAGGCATCGACCGCCTGGTGATGCTGCTGACCGATAGCGCCAGCATCCGCGATGTGATTTTGTTCCCGCAGATGCGCCCGGAGTAGCCCCCGCGCCAAACCATGAAATTGGATAACGGCACACGATCCCGCCTGTTGCAGCAATATCCGGTGCTGCGCGAACTGCCCGCCGCAGAACTGGAAACGCTGTTGGCGGCGGCGGACGTGATGCATGTTCCGGCTGGGGCGGTCATGTTCGATGAGAACCAGTCTTGCCAGGGATTCCCGCTGCTGCTGTCGGGCAATATCCGCGTTATCAAGGCCGCCCCGAACGGGCGCGAGTTGCAACTGTATCGCGTTGTGCCGGGCGAAAGTTGCATCCTCACCAGCAGTTGCCTGCTCGGCCACACCCGCTATCGGGCGCGCGGCATCGCCGAACAAGCACTGGAACTGGTAGTGCTGCCCGCGAGCGCATTTCATGCTTTGCTCGGAAAATATGAAGCGTTCCGAGGCTATGTGTTCCATTTGTTTTCCGACCGGCTCACCGACCTGATGCAACTGGTTTCCGCCGTCGCGTTTCAGAAACTCGATCAACGCTTGGCCAAACTGCTGATCGGCAAACCCAGCCCGATACACGCCACGCACCAGACGCTCGCCGACGAGCTCGGCTGCGCGCGCGAAATCGTCAGCCGCCTTCTCAAAGGTTTTGCCGAACAGGGTTGGGTGAAACTGGGGCGCGAACAAATCGATATCGCCGATGCGGCAGCGCTCAAAAAATTCGCCGATCTTTAACTCGCAAGATTGCGCGCCCAATGAATTGCCCGGCCTACTCGCCGACGTCTTTATGGGCAGTATCCGGGTAAGGGTATTTGATATGTCCGTAGCGGAGAACCAGCGCGGAAAAGGCCAGCAGCACGATGGCGCCCACCACGGTCATTATTTTCAACTCGTCCATTTCCTTCATGTCCAGAATCAGGTAACGGGCCAGCGCCATAATGCCGATATAAATGGGGTAGCGCACCGGGATTTTGCGCGAATCGTAGTATTGCCCGACCATGGCCAGCACTTCAAGGTAGAGAAACAGCAACAGCAGGTCGGACAGATGCACGCTCATTTCCGAAACCATGCGCATCGCCTCGGCAGCGCCTGCCGCCACCGTGGCTGCGGTAATGGTCACCAGAATCACGTTTTCTATGGCATTCAGGGCGAGGTGGTTGAATTGGGTCAGTTTTTTCATGGTCGGTACTCGATTCCTCAAAAGGCTTGAAACGGCGGAGTGTACATTATGCTGGCATCCATTTGTTGCGGCCATATTTCCGGGGTGCGGATTCCCGTGGCCGATACGTTTCTCCCTGTGTGATTTTTATCACAGACAACGAAGCTCGACTCCTCTACTCTGGGCGCATCACTAACACGATCCAAGGAGCACAAAATGAAAACCAACGTAGGCAGCTTAGACCGTATTTTGCGTATCGTGGCAGGCCTGGTGCTGATCGCGCTGGCGGCAACCGGCATAGTCGGCGTATGGGGCTGGATTGGCGTAATACCCTTGCTGACCGGAATTTTCAGGTTTTGCCCGGCATACACCTTGCTCGGCATGAATACCTGCCCGATGAAAAAATAACCATTCGCCAAACCTCCAATGCGCCCGATCGCTCCAGTCGGGCGCTTTCATTAAAAACAAAAAAGGAAATTATCATGATAAAAAAATTTGCCCTCCCCGCCCTGTTCACCTGCGTAGCCACGACAGCCTGGGCCGACGATCTCGGCAAATACCAGGAGGAAAGCCGCGCTGTAGTAATGTCCTTCATGCAACAACTGGGCAGCGCAAACCAGAAAGCCATGAGCGAGGGCGGCCCCGTATCCACGATCAAAGTCTGCAAGGAAATCGCGCCGCAAGCAGCCAGCGAGGTTTCCCGCCAGCACGGCTGGAAGCTGACCCGCGTCAGCCTGAAAGTGCGTAACCCGTTGCTCGGCACGGCGGACGCATGGGAGCAGAAAACCTTGCAGGACTTCGAAGCGCGCGTCGCCAAAGGCGAAAAACCGGAAGCCATGGAAGCCGCCGAAATCGTGCATGAACCTGCCGGGAAATCCTTCCGCTACATGAAAGCGATCGCCCTGCAACCCGGCTGCGTCGCTTGTCATGGCAATAGCGAGCAAATACCGGATAATGTGAAAACCCGGTTAAGCGAAGAATACCCATATGACAAAGCCACTGGTTATAGCGTTGGTCAAATACGCGGCGCGGTCAGCATCAAACGCCCGCTTTAACTTCTCTCCACCCATGTGGGTGACGCCATGAGCGCCACCCACACCGACCTGCAAATTACCGGCATGCATTGCGCATCCTGTTCGGCGCGCCTCGAAAAAGTATTGAACCAATTGCCGGAAGTAGCCGCCACGGTAAACATCGCCACCGAGAAGGCCAGCATTACCTATAACCCGCATAAAACCGATCTTGCCGCCCTGATCAAAGCCGTGCGGGGCGCGGGGTTTGACGCACATCCGCTGCGCGATTTCGCCGCCGAAAAGCAGGCGCGCGCAGCCGCCTATCGCCGCGAGAAAATGCAGTTTGCCCTTGCCGTGTTGCTCACCCTGCCGCTGCTGCTGGAGATGCTGCTGATGTTCTCAGGCATCCACATGATGATGCCGGGCTGGCTGCAATTTGCGCTCGCCACACCGGTACAATTCTGGAGCGGTCGGCGTTTTTATTCCGGCGCATGGAGCAGCCTGCGCGGCGGCGGCGCGAACATGGATGTGCTGGTCGCACTCGGCACCAGCGCGGCGTATTTATTCAGTTGCGCGGTGCTGTTTTTCAATCTGGATCAGCCGCTTTATTTTGAAGCCAGCGCCACGCTGATTACGCTGGTATTGCTCGGCAAATTGCTGGAAGCGCGCGCCAAGGGCAAAGCCTCCAGCGCGCTGGAAGCGCTGATCAACCTGCAACCGAAGCTGGCGCACGTCGAGCGCGACGGTGTGATGCGAGAGCTTGCCGTCGAGCAAATGAAAACCGGCGACGTGTTTCTGGTGCGCCCCGGCGAAAGCGTGCCGGTCGATGGCATCGTGCTGGAAGGCGCGTCCAGCCTGGACGAATCCATGCTCACCGGAGAAAGCCTGCCGCAAAGCAAGCAGGCTGACGACAAAGTCTATGCCGCCACGCTCAACCAGCATGGCCTGCTGAAATGCCGCGCGCTGGCGGTCGGCGCGCATACCCAACTCGCCGCGATCATCCGTCTGGTGGAACAGGCGCAAGGCTCGAAAGCCGCGATACAAAAACTCGCCGACCAAATCTCCGCCGTATTTGTGCCGCTGGTGGTCGCCATCGCGCTGCTGACATTTTCTATTTGGTGGATGGCGGGTTTCGGCTTTACTGCGGCGCTCATCAATGCCGTGGCGGTATTGGTCATCTCCTGCCCGTGCGCGCTGGGGCTGGCGACGCCGACCGCGCTGGTCGTCGCTACCGGACGCGCCGCGCAGGCCGGCATTCTGGCCAAAGATGCTGCGGCACTGGAACGCGCCCACAAGCTCTCGATATTGGTGGTGGATAAAACTGGCACGCTGACCGAAGGCAAACCCGGCGTCACCGACTTGCTGCCGATGCCCGATATTGGCGAAACAGAATTGCTGCACATTGCCGCGATGCTGGCGCAAGGCTCAACCCATCCGCTGTCGCGCGCCCTGCTCGACCACGCGCCAGCCATGCCGACGCAAACCGCGAATATCAAAGAATTGCCCGGACTGGGCCTGCACGCGGAAGTTGGCGGAAAGCAGTATCTGCTCGGCTCACCCGCCTTCGCCCTGCGCGAAGGAATAGTCGTCGATGAGCAGAAAATACTGGAACTGCAACAGCAAGGCAAAACCGTGATCGCGCTGGCCCGCGAGGGCGTCTTGCTCGGCTACATCGCGTTTGCCGATCTGCTGCGCACCGGCAGCCGCGCAGCCGTAGCACAACTTGCCGGCATGGGCATCCGCGTGGTGATGCTGAGCGGCGATAACCAGGCCACCGCGCAAGCTATCGCACGGCAGGCCGGTATCACGGAATTCCGCGCCGAAGTATTGCCGCAGGACAAGGCGGCGCAGGTGCAATCATTCAAGGTTGGCGGCCAACTGGTCGGTATGGTCGGCGACGGGATCAACGATGCGCCCGCTCTGGCCGCCGCCGATGTCAGTTTCGCGATGCGCAGCGGCAGCGATATCGCCATCGAAGCCGCCGACATTACGCTGATGCGCAACGATCTGACCAGCGTGGTGGACGCCATTTCTCTATCGCGCGCCACATTGAAAAAAATCCGCCAGAACTTATTTTTCGCCTTCGCCTACAACGTGCTGGGCATCCCGCTCGCCGCACTGGGCATGCTCAATCCGGTGATCGCCGGCGCGGCGATGGCGCTGAGTTCCGTATCGGTGGTGGGCAACGCACTGTTGCTGAAACGCTGGCAACCGCCCCGGTGATTTATATGTGGGGGCGCGATAAATCGCGCCCCTACATTTTTTTCCGCAATGAGCCATCCGGCAATATCAGATACTTTTCGCTGCCTGTCTTGTTACCCCGGATGAATTGATTGACAGTCATTTCCCGGCCATTCTGGTCGAGCACAATCTCGTAATACTGGTAATTTTTGAACACTTCCTCGAGGTTCAAATGCTGCCCGTGCTCCCAAGGTTGCTTCCCGGCATTGAAGCTATCGAAATAATACGGTGTCCCCGGCGCGAGTTTTTCCGCAAGCGGAGCCGCGCTGGCCGCAAGCGATGTTGCGGCCAGGCAAAATACCGCGATAACACGAGCCACGCCCAATTTCACTGATCCGACCTTCAGAAGGAAAAATCCATTTCGGCGGTCACATTACGGCCCGGCAGCAAGAAGTACGAATAGGCCTTTTTATCCAGCAGATTATTGATTGCAACAGACCCTTTCACCGTTTTGGAGAACGCGTAGCCGAGCTTGGCATTCACCATGGTATGCGCGTCATAGCTGCCCGGCACGCCTTCCACTACGTCCGTATTTTGCGCATTCCAGAAGATATGGCTCACATAGCGCGCATTCAACGCGCCGGTCCATGCGCCCTGTTGCGCGGTCAGCCCGATGCCGGTAATGTCTCTGGGCGAATCGGTCAGCCGTTTGCCAACGCTCCCCGGATCGGTTACGTTTTCCAGCATTTCTGAGTCGATGTAAGCGTAGTTGGCATCCAGCTCCAGCCAATTCGCCAATTTTGTCGTAACCCCCAGTTCAATCCCTTGAACTTTCGCTTTCCCGGCATTAATGCGGAGCGAATTGGTTGCGCTGAGCTGCATCAGATAAATCAAATTGCTCAGCCGCGTATCGTAGTAGGTGGCGGTCGCCCTGGTGTTTTCCGTGAAGCGGAATTCGCCCCCCACCTCCCAAGTCGTGCCGTGTTCCGGCTGGAGGTTGGGATCACCCGTCGTCGTCCGGCCTCTGCTGGTTGTCGATGTGTACATATCCTGATTGGTCGGCGCGCGGAAAGATTTCCCGAAAGAGGCGCGCAGTATCGCCGCTTCGCTTGGCTTGTAGACCGCAGACATCTTGGGGCTGAACGCCGAAACGCTGCGCGCCGGATAAAGCGTGGAAGCTACCGGCACGACGACGGAAGAATTGTTGCCCCTGGTTTCCCAGTCATCCCATCGCCCGCCCAGATAGATTTTAAGTACATCCGTTGCGCTGATTTCATCCTGCGCAAAAACAGAAACCGTGGTTGAATAGCCGTTGTAGCCGCTGTTCACGGCAGTTTTAGAATCGGGATTGCGCCAGTTGGAAAGCGCATAGATTTGCTGGTTTACCGAGTCCTTATGCAGCGCCAGCCCCGTTACCAGCAAGTGGTTATTGCCCGCCGGGAAACTCAATTGAACGGTGCCGTCCAGGCCATCGTTCGGCGCATCCGACAGCGTGCCCGCGCCACCGTTCCAGGTAGCGGTGGCGCCTGCCAGCGTAAAGTTGTACGTGCGCTCAATTTTTGCAAGGTCGGCCTTCAACAGATAGCCATTGCCGACCGTGCCGTCATAACCGACAAAATACCGGGTTGTGGCTTCGTGCAACGGCAGGAACGAAAACGTGTTGAAATTGAGGTTGAAACGCTGTCCGTTAATACTGAGCGTTCCGCTTGAAACGGGCGCGCCGGTAGCCGCATTCCTGAGATAGGTATTGAACTGTGTGTAATCCTGTTCGGTTTCCTGATGATTGACGCCAGCATAAATTTTGTCGCGGGCATTCAGGTCATAAAACAATTTGGCGGTTGCGTTGGTGGACTCCCACGGCGTGGTTCCCATATCCCCAACCAGATATGCCGGTGCACCCTCTCTGGTGGTAGTTGCCTGCATACCTGATACAGGAGTGCCCGCCGGGCATGTTGGCGACGGAGTACATTTTGTGACGACAATAAATTCGTTCACATAGCTGTCGCGATCCTGATAGCCTAGCCCACCAACAAATCCCAAACCGTTGTCCATTTTATCGCGAAAATAAACGCTGGCATCTTCGCCGCTGGCATCGCCCCAGCCTTTCTTGATTTTGGCGGTGAACTCGCGCTTATCCGCCTGTTTGGTGATGATGTTGACCACACCGCCGATGGCATTGCTCCCGTACAGCGAAGAAAACGCGCCGGGCACGACCTCGACGCGCTCGATATCCTCGACAAACGGAACCCGCCAATTCACTTTTCCGGAACCGGAATCCTGGATAGGCTGCCCGTCCAGCAGTATGAGTGTTTTGGTTTGGTCTATTCCGCGCAGCGACATGCCGCTCGTCCCTATGGTGCCCTGCGACTGGCCGAGCGCTCCGCCGCGCAAATAGAGGCTGGGCACTTGGTCGAGCACGTCGCCGAGGCGCGAGGCATTTTTTGCTTCAATATTTTTGGCATTGACCACCGTTACTGCGGCAGGCGCATCGGAGAGCGAAGCACTGGTTCTGGTCGCCGTGACCACCAACTCGCCCAACTCAACTCCCCCCTCGCCGCTCCCCGCCGCACCCGCCGGTGTAACCAGGCCATAAATGCAGCCCAAGGCAAACAATACGCGCCCTTTTAACTGAGTTTTCATTATGTTTTTTCTATGGATAATTTATTGGTAAACAACCTGGCGCAGCAGAGAAATCTGCCCAAGTCAGAAAGAGGAAGATACAGGGGTCAATAAAATGCCGATATAAGCCAACATGAAAAAAATCAATCAGGAACAACGATAAATAACAAACGGCCAAGAGTAGAAACCCTTGGCCGCCTTTATTAACGAAGCTTTAAGCTATACATCCTGAATGCTACTTCGTCCTGAATGACACATCGCCGCAGACAAAGCCATGGCTTTTGCATACACCGTTTTGCACAGTCAAATGGCACGTTGCGCAGGTCTCCGGATTCAATGGATGACCCTTTTCCTTCGATGCGATCGACTTGCCGTCTGCAATGGCAACGACATCATAAACCGGCTGCCCGTTTACGATTTCTGTTGTAAATGTAGCGCCGATCTTTTTAAAGACCAGAGCACCGACCTTGCCATCGGGGTACTTGCTGCCCTTCTTCTTGTATACATCCATCACTTTCGGATTGATATAAGCCACATATCCGCCCGGTTTTACCCCGCAGTAGGTATCCACGGTCGCCTGAAGTATGTCATCCCCGCCCGCGCCAAGAACATTCACGCCACACTCCGGGAACATGTCCAGCGAATAGACCTTTGTCCACTTATCCCAGTAATTTGCCGGTGCTGCCGCTGGAGCCGCCGCTGCCTTCGCCTTTTCCGCCGCAAAACCGGGAGCAGCCGAAACTGCCAAAATCATTAACGCTGCCAATGCTGTAGCGAATATCTTTTTCATGTTTTTTCCTTTTGGTTAGTTTTTCTGCAAAGGGGTTTGTCCCCCTTTGCAGATATTGTGGATATTAGTAAGTATCCGTCATACCGTTGTAGACATTGAAGTGGCCCGTAGGCGTCCTGAGCCAATCCCCTTTGATCCTCTTGATTTCCTTCAGGGTCTTGTCATCATAAACGACCAGTTCACCGACTTGATCCCATACGGCAACCCATATTTCGGTGCCCGCCTGGTTGTATTCGAAGTGCGTTACCCTGCCGTGATCCGCCACCTGCCAGCAATTCTTCTTGGCGGGATCGGCCTTCTCGAAGGCGCACACGCTCCTCTTGATCTTGTCATCGGGGTTCAGGGTGTGGTCAACCCACACATGCTTGGCCTTGGGATGAGTCTTGACAAACAGTCCGCCGCCGCCAAGGGTCTCAACGTTTCTTACAACCTTCCACGCATTTTCCTTATGCCCCTTCGGATCGCTACCCCAAGCGGCAACCTTGCCTTCTCCCAAATGCGGGGTTGCCGTAACCGGGCCGTACTTAGGATCTACCCAGTTTGCCCCCCTGCCAGGATGAGGTTTCTGGCCGGTTTCAATCTGGGCAATCTGCTTGCCCGTCTCGCTGTCCACGACCACCATCTTGTTCCTCATATTGGCCGCCATCTGCACGTACCGCTTGGTTGCGTCCCAGCCGCCGTCATGAAGGAATCGCTCGGTTTCAGCCATCGTGATCTTCATGTTCTTTAGATCCGAGTAATCAATTGTCCAGATATATCCGGCCTCCTTGATATTGGCGATCCATACCGGATCCTTATGCCCCGCGATAATGGCCGCCACCCGCGCTTCATTGACAAACTCGTTCGTGTCATATGTGTAAGACCGGGTGCTTATGAGCTTCTTGGGTTCCAGCGTCTGCCCATCCATGATGGCAATATGGGGCGGCCAATAACATCCGACTATAGCGAGCTTGTCCTCGAAATTCCCTTTCGGGCCATTGTACTTGCTGGAGTCTATGCTTCGCGCGTCATGGCATGTCTTCACTTCTGCCACCACGCCGGGCTTATCCATCCAGAGGTCGATCATGGACGCCTTGCCGTCGCGCCCGATGGAATAGAAATACCTGCCCGATGCGGAGGAGCGCAGAATATGGATAGCAAAACCCGTATTCACGATATTGACGACTTCCTTGGTATCCCCGTCAAGGATGGCCACTTTGCCGGCATCCCGCAAAACGACGCCGAAATAGTTTTTCCAGTTTCTGTTGTGCTCAGGTTTTTTGGGTCTTTGAGCCTCGGGAACGATAAGCTTCCAGGATTCCTTTATTTCCGCCAATCCCATCTCCGGCGGTGCGGGAGGTGGCTCCATCAGAAAGTTCGCGACAAGTTTTATGTCTGCTTCCGACAGCTCACCACCGCCAAAAGCCGGCATACCGCCGGGTGTTCCATTAGTGATAAATGCACTTGCTACGTCTGCGGTGTAATTCTTCTTCTTCATGTTTTCGTCGGTGATGTTAGGCCCTGTAGCGCCTTTTCTTAATGTCCCGTGACAGCCCGCGCATCTGTCAAAATACAATTTTTTTGCTTTTGCCACTTCTTCAGCCGATAGCGCCGACTCACCGTAAGCGCTGGCAATGGTCAGCGGCAAAGCCGCCAAAGCCGCTAACATCCCTAGTGTTTTTTTATAAGGTACGCTCATCATTTTTCTCTCCAAGTTGTAAGTTTATGCCTCCCTGCATGAACAAGTGCTTTGCATACACCCCCTTTGTTCTTCACCAATCAGCCGGCGAAGCATGACGAAGTGCCTTAAGAATTTGCCAACGCAGAATTTAAAGCTTTTTAACCTGCACACTCCGGAAACAACC
>SCPW01000312.1 GCA_004298605.1 Gallionella sp. | reverse complement strand
CCAGGATTTTGCCGATGTGTTGCACGGGCGCCGCGTTTAACTGGGTGCATATCTCTGCCAGAATAGCTTCTCTTTGCGGGCGCTCCGCCATGACACGAATTTTGATGAGCTCGTGAATTTTCAAAGTTTGTGCGATTTCTTTCAGCACCTGTTCAGTCAAACCCGCGTTGCCTATCATCACCGTCGGGTTCAAAGCATGGGCGCGGCCTTTCAGGGCGAGGCGTTCGGATACGGTAAGAGATAACATGATGGGCTTTCAAATTTAAGGCGTGGATTCTAAACGATGAAGCCTTCCAAAACCAGCAAACAATGGATGCGTGAGCATGTCAACGACCCTTTTGTGCAGCTTGCGCAGAAGGAGGGCTACCGCTCGCGCGCCGCTTACAAGCTGCTGGAGATCGACGCCAAGGACCGCTTGCTCAAACCCGGTACGGTAGTGGTGGATCTGGGCGCGACGCCGGGCGGCTGGTCGCAGGTCGCGGCGGGCAAGGTGGGGCGCGGCGGCAAAGTGGTCGCGCTGGACTTGCTGCCGCTGGATCCGCTGGGTGGAGTGGATTTCATTCAAGGCGATTTCCGCGATGATGCGGTGCTCAAGCAGTTGGAAAATTTGCTGCAAGGCAAGCCGGTCGGGCTTGTAATTTCCGATATGGCCCCCAATATCTGCGGTGTGGCATCGGCCGATCAGGCGCGCGCCATGCACCTTGCGGAACTGGCGATGGAATTCGCGCTCGAACATCTGAAGCCGGAGGGCAGCTTCCTCGTCAAAGTATTCCAGGGTGCCGGGTTTGAGGATTTTTACAAGTTGATGCGCTGCCGTTTTGCCAAGGTGGCAACGCGCAAGCCCAAGGCATCGCGCGACCGGAGCAGCGAAGTGTATCTCTTGGGCATCGGAAAATTGGCTCCGGGCGTCCCATAAATTCGGGTTGAGTAATCGGGCAATACATAGTTTAATGACCCAATACGGCGACTGCAGTGTTGCCGCTTAAGGAGCTATCTTGAATAACATGTTTAAAAGTATTGCGATTTGGTTGGTTGTCGCGTTGGTGCTGATGACCGTTTTCAATCAATTCAACACGCGCCAACAGTCATCCCCGCTGGCGACGCTCGACTATTCACAATTTCTCGATGAAGTGAAACAGGGGCATATCACCAAGGTGACCATCGAGGGACGCACCCTGAAGGCGACGACCGCCGATGGCAAGCGCATCAACAGCTATGCGCCGAGCGATTTGTGGATGGTTTCCGACCTGCTCAAGAATGGCGTGAAAATTGAAGCGAAGCCGGAAGAGGAACCTTCCTTCCTGATGAATATTTTCGTGTCGTGGTTTCCGATGGTATTGCTGATCGGCGTGTGGATATTTTTTATGCGCCAGATGCAGGGTGGCGGCAAGGGCGGCGCATTCTCGTTCGGCAAATCGCGCGCGCGCCAACTGGATGAGAGCAAGGAACGCTATACATTTGCCGATGTGGCGGGCTGCGATGAGGCCAAGGAAGAAGTGTCCGAACTGGTGGATTTTTTGCGCGATCCCTCCAAGTTCCAGAATCTTGGCGGGCGCATCCCGCGCGGCGTGTTGCTGGTGGGCAGTCCCGGGACAGGTAAAACATTGCTGGCAAAAGCGATTGCCGGTGAGGCCAAGGTGCCGTTCTTTTCGATTTCCGGCTCCGATTTTGTGGAAATGTTTGTCGGTGTGGGCGCGGCGCGCGTGCGCGACATGTTCGAGCAGGCCAAGAAGCAATCGCCGTGCATCGTGTTCATCGACGAAATCGACGCGGTGGGGCGGCAACGCGGCGCAGGGCTCGGCGGCGGCAACGATGAGCGCGAACAGACGCTGAACGCGTTGCTGGTGGAAATGGATGGTTTCGAGGGCGCCAGCGGCGTGATCGTGATCGCCGCGACCAACCGCCCCGACGTGCTCGACCCGGCGCTGTTGCGCCCGGGGCGTTTCGACCGCCAGGTAGTCGTGCCGTTGCCCGACATTCGCGGTCGCGAACAAATTCTGGTGGTGCATATGCGCAAGGTGCCCGTTGCCCAGGACGTGAAGGCCGATATTCTGGCGCGCGGCACACCCGGCATGTCCGGCGCCGACTTGGCGAACCTGGTCAACGAGGCGGCGCTGTTTGCGGCGCGGCGCGGCAAGCGTTTCGTCGATATGAACGATTTCGAGGCGGCCAAAGACAAAATTATGATGGGCGCGGAACGCCGCTCGATGGTGATGCCGGAGGAAGAGCGGCGCAATACGGCCTACCACGAATCCGGCCATGCGGTGGTCGCCAAGCTGTTGCCGAAAACCGATCCGGTACACAAGGTAACCATCATCCCGCGCGGACGCGCATTGGGCTTGACCATGCAACTGCCGTCGGAAGATCGTTACAGCATGGACAAAAACCGTATTCTGGACACGATTGCCGTGCTGTTCGGCGGGCGTATCGCCGAAGAAATTTTCATGCACCAGATGACCACCGGCGCTTCCAACGATTTCGAGCGCGCCACCGATATGGCGCGGCGTATGGTAACCCAGTGGGGCATGTCTGATGCGCTTGGGACTATGGTGTATGGCGAAAACGAGGGCGAGGTATTTCTGGGACGTTCGGTCACCACCCATAAGAATATTTCCGAAGCGACCATGCAGCAGGTGGATGCCGAGATACGCCGCATCATCGATCAACAGTACGCGCTGGCGCGCCGCCTGATCGAGGAAAATCGCGACAAGATCGAGGCCATGGCCAAGGCCCTGCTGGAATGGGAAACCCTTGATGCC
>SCPW01000311.1 GCA_004298605.1 Gallionella sp. | reverse complement strand
AGAATGCCATGCTCATTGCCACGCGCGACGGCCTGGCGAAATGGCACAACGAAGCATTGTGCAAATTCAGCGGCTACAGCGCCGAAGAAATCATGAACCAGAACCCGCGCATGTTCGGCGCCGGCCAGCGGGATCAAGGGCTCTGGGCAGATATGTGGCAGACCATCCTGGCGGGCAATCATTGGCGCGGAGAAATTACGAACCGGCGCAAGGATGGTTTCCTGTATACCGTCATCCAGAATGTTTCCCCGATTCTTAACGACCCGGGCGAGATCACCCATTTTCTGGCGGTACAGCAGGATGTTTCCCGGCAGAAAGCTCTGGAGCGCAAGATCCAGCACCTGGCGCAGCACGATGGGCTGACAGGCTTGCCGAACCGTGGTTTGTTCCTGGACCGGATACAGCAGGCCATCATCCAGTCACAGCGTACCGGCGCCCAATTCGTGCTGCTGTTCATAGACCTGGACGGATTTAAGGATGTGAACGATATTTACGGGCACAGCGCGGGGGATCATTTGTTGTGCCTGGTGGCGGAACGTCTGAGAGCCTGCGTGCGTGGCGGCGATACGGTCGCGCGCCTGGGCGGGGATGAATTCACCGTCCTGCTGCTGAATGTCGGGAGCGTCGCGGATGTGGAGATGATAGTCAACAAGAGTTTGCTATGTCTTGCCACACCTTACGATATGGGCGGATATTCCGTAACAGTCACGGCCAGTATAGGCATCTGCCTTTACCCCGAGCATGCCACCGAGGTGGAAAAACTGTTGAGTTGCGCCGATAAGGCAATGTATCGCGCCAAGCAATCCGGCAAGAATAATTATAAATTTCACGAATAGAACAACACTTGTTATCCCGTTTCACAATCAAATATCGCGCCCACCCTGCGGCATCCTGTTTTTAATACGAACTGGAATTAAAACGGCAGCGCCAGGTGCGGCGCCGTCTGCCGGAATATCCTGCGGAAATCGTCCTGGATGCGATGCAGCGCATTTTCCGTATCCGCTTCAAAGCGCAACACGATTACCGGCGTGGTATTGCTGGGGCGCGCCAGACCAAAACCATCGGCATATTCCACACGCAGCCCGTCCAGGGTGATGATCTCTCTGGATGCCGGGAATTTTGCGGTTTGTTGCAATTGCGCGAGCAGCGTGTGGTTCTCGCCTTCGGCGGTGTGAATGTGCAGCTCCGGCGTACAAACCGCATCCGGCAACGCGTTCAGCGCGGCACTCGGATCGGCTACGTTGCTCAGAATTTCCAGCAGGCGCGCGCCAGTGTATAGCCCGTCGTCAAAACCGTACCAGCGTTCCTTGAAAAACACGTGGCCGCTCATCTCGCCGGCCAGCAGCGCACCGGTTTCGCGCATCTTGGCTTTGACCAGCGAATGCCCGGTTTTCCACAGCGTCGGCTTGCCGCCGTGCGAACGTATCCAGCCGAACAGGTTGCGCGTGGATTTGATGTCGAAAATGATTTCCGCGCCGGGATTGCGGCCCAGCACGTCGGCGGCGAACAGCATCAACTGCCGGTCCGGGTAGATGATGTTGCCATCTTTCGTCACCACCCCGAGGCGGTCGCCATCGCCGTCGAAGGCCAGCCCCAGCTCACTGTCGTTATCGCGCAGCGCCGCAATCAAGTCCTGCAAATTCTCGGGCTGCGAAGGGTCGGGGTGGTGGTTGGGGAAATGCCCGTCCACCTCGCAAAACATTTCCTGCACGGTGCAGCCGAGCTGGCGGTACAGGTTGGCCGCATAATCGCCCGCCACACCGTTGCCGCAATCCACCGTGATGCGCATCGGGCGCGCCAGCTTGATATCGGAGACGATGCGCGCGATGTATTCCGCGCTGATATCGCGTTGCGCATAACTTCCCGCACCATGCGCGAAATTGTTTTGTTCGATGCGCTGGCGCAATTGCTGGATAGTGTCACCGGACAAGGTTTCGCCCGCCAGCACCATTTTCAGGCCGTTGTAATCCGGCGGGTTGTGGCTGCCGGTGAGCATCACCGCGCAGTTGGTCTGCAACTGGTAGGCGGCGAAATACACCATCGGCGTCGCCACGCACCCCACGTCGATCACGTCGATGCCGCTTTTCTGGATGCCGCGCGCCAGCGCGGCAATCAGCTCGGGGCCGGACAGCCTGCCATCGCGCCCGATCGCAATCGCGCTTTGCCCGCGCGCGGCGGCTTCCGAGCCGAGGGCATGGCCGATGGCTTCGACCACTTCGGGCGTCAGCGTCTTGCCGACGATGCCGCGTATGTCATAGGCCTTGAAGATTTCAGGAGCAAAAAATTCGCGTAGCGATTCGATTGCTCCCTCGCCCGCTTGCGGGAGAGGGTTGGGGAGAGGGTGTAAGTTTTGCATGGTGGTTTCCTCGGTTGTAGGGGCGCACCCACCCCCATCCTAACCTTCCCCCTGAAGGGGAAGGAACGATTGCCCCTCCCTTTCAAGGGGAGGGTTGGGGAGGGGATGGGTTTTCATCGCGCCCTGTTTTTGGTGTATGAACAGATCAGGGCGCGATAAATCGCGCCCCTACGATATCCGCATAATCTGCGGATCAAAGGTTTTTTTCCCGGTTTAAATTTTCCCACACCATATCCGGTGTGAGCTGCATCATGCAGTTGAAATGCCCCAATGGACATTCGCGCTTGAAGCAAGGGCTGCACTTGATGTCGAGCTTGATGACCTGCGCTTGCGCGGAAAGCGGCGGGGTGAACTGCGGGCTGCTGGAGCCGAACAGCGCGAGCATCGGCTTATCCAGCGCGGCGGCCAGGTGCATCAAACCCGAGTCGTTGCTGATGACCAGTTGCGCGCAGGACAGCAGCGCGATGGCATCGGCCAGATCGGTGCTGCCGCACAGGTTGCGGCAGGAGGCATTACCGAGTGCGACGATTTTATCCGCCACTTCCTTGTCCTTGCCGGAGCCGATCAGCCACACCGCATAGCCCCGCTGCTGGAGGCGCTGCGCGATCTCCGCAAAATACGGCGCGGGCCAACGCTTGGCGGGGCCGTATTCGGCGCCCGGGCAAAATACCGCGACAGGTTTGTCCAAGGTCAAACCGAATTTGCCCAAGGTGGCATCGCGCCGGGTTTGGGGTATTTCCAGTTTGGGGTTAGGCAACGGGTGCGGGATGTTGCCACGCGGCTGTTCGGCCAGTTGCGCGAAGCGTTCCACCATCAGCGGCAAGGCGCTTTTATCGAGTTTGCGCGCATCGTTGAGCAGGCCGTAGCGCAATTCGCCGACAAAGCCGGTGCGCAGCGGGATGCGCGCGAAAAATGGCACGAGCGCCGATTTCAGCGAGTTGGGCAGCACGATGGCTTGGTCGTATTGCTCGGCGCGCAGTTGCTTGCCGAGCCGATAGCGCGCGGCCAGTTGCAGCGCGCCGTGCGGGAACGGGTTGATGATGGTTTCATGCACTTCCGGCATGGCGCGCAGCAACGCCGCCGTCCAGGGCGGCGCCAGCACGTCGATGCGGCAATCCGGGTGGCGCTGTTTGAGGCGCACCAGCATCGGCTGCACCAGCATGGTGTCGCCCACCCAACTGGGGCCGATGATGAGGATTTTTTGCATGGGGCATTAAGCTTTGTAGGGTGGGCGCAGCCCACGCTGTTTTTGTCGCATTACCACATTTAGCGTGGGCTGCGCCCACCCTACGGCTGTTTTTCAGTGGTGCGCCTTGGGCAATTCACCCTTGAATTTATACAGCGTGCCGCAATACGGACAGCGTGCTTCACCGCCGTGGTTGAGCGGGATCATCACTTTCGGGTGGGCATTCCATAAACTCATATCAGGCATCGGGCAGGACAATGGCAGATCGTGCGCGGTCACTTCGATATAACGCTGGGTGATGTCTTCTTTGCTCACGGGACTCTCCTTAAACGTAGCTCAGCCAACCGGTATGCTGCGGGTGTTTTCCCGCCACACAATCGAAGAAGGCCTGTTGCAGCCTGGCGGTGATCGGGCCGCGCGAGCCGCAGCCGATGGTGCGTTGATCGAGTTCGCGGATCGGGGTCACCTCGGCGGCGGTGCCGGTGAAAAAGGCTTCTTCGGCGCAATAAATCTCATCGCGGGTGATGCGCTTCTCGATGATCTCGATGCCCATTTCTTTCGCCAGCGTGATGATGGAATCGCGCGTGATGCCTTCCAGGCAGGAGGTCAGGTCGGGCGTGTACAGCTTGCCTTTTTTGACGATAAAAATATTTTCGCCTGCGCCTTCCGCGACGTAGCCGTCCACATCCAGCAGCAGCGCCTCGTCGTAGTGGTCGTTGGCGGCTTCCTGGTGCGCCAGTATCGAATTGGCGTAGGTGGTCACCGATTTGGCACGGCACATATTCACATTGACATGGTGGCGGGTAAAGCTGGAAGTTTTGATGCGGATTCCCCGCTGCATGCCGTCGTCACCGAGATACGCGCCCCACGGCCATGCGGCGATAGCGACATGGGTGGACAGCGTCTTGGCGGCGATGCCCATCGCTTCCGACCCGTAAAAACAGATCGGGCGGAGGTAACAGGATTCCAGCTTGTTGGCGCGCACCACTTCGCGGTGCGCTTCCATGATGGTCTCCTTGTCGTAAGGCATTTTCATCTGGAAGATGTGCGCGGAATTGAATAACCGGTCGGTATGCTCCCGCAAACGAAAAATCGCCGTACCCTCGGCGGCCTGATAGGCGCGCAAGCCTTCAAACACGCCCATGCCATAGTGCAGCGTGTGGGTCAGCACATGGGTGGTGGCATCGCGCCAGGGCACCAGCTTGCCGTCATACCAGATAAAACCGTCGCGGTCGGACATCGACATAATGGGAGTTCCTTTAATGGGTCAGTTGCAAAGCGTGGATTCTAGCGTTTTCCGGCGGGTTTATGAAG